>JAFGCM010000112.1 GCA_016932635.1 Candidatus Omnitrophota bacterium | reverse complement strand
TATTTAATATAAAATATCCTGGAGGCATTCGGTTCTTCTAATCTAAGCTTTATCTTTTCATCGGAAATCTGGCGATAATCCTTCTTGTTGTCTAACCCAGAGTGTCCAATCTCTAAACCGCGCAGGCCTTTCTGCAGCGCCTCTTTGAAAGTGCGGCCAATGGCCATGGTCTCGCCTACGGACTTCATCGAGATTCCCAGGATATCTTGGGCCTCGGGAAATTTTTCAAAAGTAAAGCGGGGAATCTTGACTACGCAATAATCTATCGTGGGCTCAAAGCAAGCCGGTGCCTGTTTAGTAATATCGTTTTTAATCTCATCCAGCGTATATCCAACGGCTAACTTAGCGGCAAACTTGGCAATAGGAAAACCAGTGGCCTTGCTGGCTAAGGCCGAACTGCGCGAGACCCGGGGGTTCATCTCAATCACCACCATCCGCCCATTTTGCGGATTGACGGCAAACTGAATATTTGAGCCTCCTGTCTCCACGCCGATTTCTCTGATGATAGCGCAGGCGGCATCTCTCATTTTTTGGTATTCCCGGTCGCTCAATGTCTGTTGCGGAGCTACAGTAATTGAATCTCCGGTATGTATCCCCATCGGATCGAAATTTTCTATAGAACAGACAATCACTACATTGTCTTTGATGTCGCGCATTACCTCTAGTTCGTATTCCTTCCAGCCAACAACCGACTCCTCAATCAAGATCTCGCTAGTCATACTGTTTTTCAAGCCCAAATCGGCAATCCGCGCGAATTCAGCCTTGGTCTGCGCAATACCGCCTCCGGTTCCCCCGAGCGTAAAACTAGGCCTAATAATTACGGGCAGGCCGATTTTTTTTAAGGCAACACCTGCCTGTTTGATGTTGTGGGCCAGTGCGCTTTTGGGCAAATCCAGACCTATTTTCTGCATCGCCTTTTTGAAGGTTTCTCTATCTTCGGCCTTTTTGATGGCATGGTAATTAGCACCGATCATCTTTACCTTATATTTATCAAGAATGCCTTTTTCTTTTGCCCTGATGGCGATATTTAATCCCGTCTGTCCTCCTAATGTGGGCAAAAGCGCATCCGGTTTTTCTTTCTTAATCACCTGCTCCAGGACCTCTACGGTAATCGGCTCAATATAAGTTGCGTTGGCTATTTCGGGATCGGTCATTATCGTGGCCGGATTAGAATTGATTAATACCACTTTAAAACCTTCCTCCCTAAGCGCCTTGCAGGCCTGGGTACCGGAATAATCAAACTCACAGGCCTGACTAATGATAATCGGACCGGAGCCGATGATTAATATTTTGTGGATATCTTTTCTTTTAGGCAGCTGATTTCTCCATCATTTTCACAAATTCACCAAACAAATATTGGGCATCGTGCGGGCCGGGCGAGCATTCGGGGTGAAACTGTACCGAAAAAACAGGTAGCTTTTTATGTCTGATCCCTTCTAAGGTCTGATCATTAAGATTAATATGGGTGATTTCAACATCTTTTTTATTTAACGTATCGATATCCAGGCAAAATCCGTGATTTTGTACGGTGATGGAGATTTTGCCTGTTCTTAAATCCTTAACCGGATGATTGCCGCCGTGGTGGCCGAATTTAAGTTTATAAGTCTTGCCGCCTAAGGCCAGGCCTAACATTTGATTGCCTAAGCAGATACCAAACATCGGTAATTTGCCCAATAATCGCTTAATAGTATCCACCACATAAGGGACAGCGGCTGGATCGCCCGGACCATTAGAAAGTAATAAGCCCTGGGGCTTTTGCGCTAAAACTTCCTCGGCCGCGGCCTCTGCCGGCAAGACCACGACCTGGCAATTATGTTTTGCCAACAAGCGCAATATATTATATTTTACGCCGCAGTCTAACACCGCAACTTTAAATTTTTTCTGTCTTTGCCAAATATACTGCTTGCGGCAACTAACGTCCCTGACCAAATCCCTGCCCGCCAGTCCAGGTGAATCTTTAGCCTTGTGGATTAGGCTTTGGGCATCTAAATCCTGCGTAGAAATTACGGCTTTCATTGCCCCCTGCAACCTAATATGTTTAGTAAGTTTTCGCGTATCCACGCCTTCAATAGCGATAATCTTATTTTCTGTAAGATATTCGCGCAAGGTTTGTTCTGAGCGCCAATTACTGGCGATGCGGCTACATTCCTTAACTATAAAACCTTCCAGGAATGGCTTTCTTGATTCGTGGTCTTGGGAATTAACGCCGTAATTACCGATTAAAGGGTAGGTCATGGTGACAATCTGACCCTTATAGGAAGGGTCGGTGAGTATTTCCTGATAACCGGAAATGCTGGTATTAAAGACTACTTCACCGCATCTTTCTCCAGGCGCACCAAAACAGCTACCGGCAAAAATAGTCCCGTCTTCTAAAGCAATCAGGGCCTTCATCTTAATAAGCGTAAAGTTTTCCGTAAGGCCTGCGGCTTACGGGGATTAATTTGACAAATTTATCCTTCCAGATAGTTTTAAAGTTAAAATTAAAATCTCGGCAATACTCTTTTAGGTAAGGAGAAATCTTTGCTTTATCAGATCCGTCTAATTGAAACACCCCCACTTCCTTGCCTAACTGATAGTCGGCTATCTTGCCTCTAATAAAGATTGCGCCGCCGTGCATGCCTGTGCCTACATAGTTACCCACAATAGATTCTTCTGCATCGCTATTCAACCCTAAGACAATAATTAAGCCTCCGGCCATATACTCTCCTAAAAAATCACCAGCTTCTCCTCCGGCAATAATTATCGGGAACGATTCTTGATAGGCCTTCATATGAATTCCTACGCGATAGCCGACATTTTCCCGGACAAAAATCTTTCCCCCGCGCATAGAATGGCCCAGGATATCTCCGCAGCTGCCCTGAACAACAATTTTTCCAGCATTCATGGTATTGCCCACCCCATCCTGCCCATTGGAATTTACCACAATGCTCGGCCCGTCCATAAAAGCACCTAAGTCGTTGCCGGGAACACCGTTAACGACAATCTTGACATCAGAGACTAGGCCATCGCCGATATAGCGCTGGCCGTTAACGTTATCTAAAATTATTTCTTTTTCTCCGGCGGCCAGCGCTTGATGGATTAATTCGTTTAACTGTCTATAATCTATCTTTTCAGCATTAATCTTCATATTATTGCAGCCTCTCTAGCCACCAGATGTTTTCTGTATTCTTTAGGTAAATAAACCAAACCAAAATCTTTTTCCAGCAGCGCATCCTGGAAAGCCGATACATCAACCTTGTCTTTGATTAAACCTGTATAAATCCCGGCTCGCTCGATGTTGCCTACTAAAATAGCGCCTACTATTTTGTTGTCTTTTAAGACAAGTTTTTTATAAATGGACTTGGCCTTATCAAAAACTTCTACGCTTTGGCAATTTTTTTCCTGGAGATTAGTTAAGCCTACCGAAATAGTGGGTAGGGCGCATAATTCTACAGCATTCATTGCCAAGCCGCCTAGATATTGTTGTTTTTTACCCTGGGACATATTATATCCGGCAAGCTTTCCCTGTCTAAGCGCCACCGGCCAGATGGCCAGTACCCGATTGGCCCCTAAGACTGTATCCATCGCCTCGGAACAATCTCCGGCAGCATATACATTTTTAACATTAGTCTGTAAAAATTTATCCACCAAGATTCCTTTATTGGTCTTTATTGGTGTATTCTTTGTCAGTTTAATATTTGGCTTTACCCCCACAGCAACAATAACCAGATCACAAGGAATTCTTTTCTTATCTTTTAAAACAACTTCTTTTGCCTTTCTGCGCTCTTTGCTCTGTTTTCTGTTCTCTGCTCTTATCTCTATCGCTGTATTGTTTGTAAACAAATTACATCCTATCTGTCTTAAGGCATCTGTAATAATGCCGGAG
>JAFGCM010000111.1 GCA_016932635.1 Candidatus Omnitrophota bacterium | reverse complement strand
GCCGATTATTGCCGGAAACTGGAAGATGTATAAAACCGCTGCTGAGGCAGAGGAGTTAGTCAGCGGTTTTAAAAAAGCGCTCGGCGATGTCCAAGATGTTGAGATTGTAGTCTGTCCGCCTTATACCAGCTTGGCGGCCGCAGCCCGGGTTATTCACGGCAGCAACATTAGCTTAGGCGCGCAGGACGTTTACTGGGAAGATAGCGGCGCCTATACCGGAGAAATTTCCTGCCCGATGCTTAAAGAGCTGGGCTGTCAATTCGTAATCATCGGTCATTCCGAAAGAAGGCAATACTTTGGCGAAACTAATCAGGGCGTGAACAAAAAGGCAAAAGCGGTCTTAAGCAGCAATTTGACTCCGATTATTTGTGTGGGGGAAAGATTAGAACAGCGGGAAAAGGGAGAGACTTTTAAAGTCATTGAAGACCACGTGAAAAATGGACTCAAAGACATCACTGAAGAACAGGCCCGAAGCATTATCCTTGCCTATGAGCCGGTTTGGGCCATTGGCACCGGCAGGACGGCTTTGCCGGAACAAGCCCAGGAGGCGCACCATTTTATTCGCCAACTGCTGAAAAAATTATACACTCAAGAGCTGGCCGATGTCTTGCGCATCCAATACGGCGGCAGCGTCAAGCCGGGAAATATTTCCGATTTAATGGCCCAGGAAGATGTAGATGGCGCCTTAGTCGGCGGCGCCAGCTTAAAGGTGGATTCCTTTGTTGGGATTATAAAAGGAGCTCTATGAAAAAGTTTGTAGTTTGTAGTTTATGGTTTACGGTAATTGCGATATTATTTTACCTAGTGCCTGCTCAGGCGGCGCAGGTGGGCAGCCCCGCTAGCTTAATTGAAAAAGGTAAGTGGGATTTTTCCCTGGAAGGCGGATATGTTTCCGAGCGGCCGATGAAGAAGTCCGGCGCCAGCGATTATCACGTGAATATCGGTTACGGCGGCCATGCACGCAGTTACGGCTTAACCGAGCGCTTAACCATTAAAGGTTTAGTCGGCGGCTCATACGGCCGTATCTATGATGAGAATGCGACGACAACAATAGCGAAAAAGACCAGCTTAAGCGGCGGCTTGGCGTTGGGCCTTGAGCTCTTAGGCATCATCTTTGAGAATGAGTCTTCCGGATTTGAATGGGACGCTAGCGCCCAATTTTTGTATCTGCGCTCTCACCATAAAAGAAGCGGAAAAGCCAATGCCGATTGGTATGAGTGGCAGCTTTCTTCCTGCGTGGCTAAAGAGCTCGGCTGGTTTAAACCTTATGCCGGCGTGAAACTCTCGATCGTAGATTTAGACCATGATGACGGCAAAGGCAACACCGCTTCCTATGAACAAGATGGAATTTTTAGTCCCTTTGTCGGCACGGATATTTATCTGGGAAAAGACCGCGATGTTGTGATTAATTTAGAAGGCGCCTTTCTTTTAGGCACGGAACTTTACGGTGCCATCAGATACAGATTTTGATAAGGAGCTGATATGTATATATTCGTAATCGTTATTCATATTATTGCCTGCTTGATTCTGATTACCACCATCTTGCTGCAGTCCGGAAAAGGCGGCGGATTAGCCGAGCTCTTTGGCGGCGGGGGCTCATCGCAAACCCTGTTCGGTACCCGGGCCTCCACTTTCCTGACGCGCGCGACTACAGCAGCAGCGATTGTCTTTTTGCTTACCTGCATCTCCTTAACTATGCTCTCTTCACGGAGAATGAAATCATTGATGACCGGCGTAAAAGAAGTGCCGCAGAAAAATGAAATTCAACTCCCAGAGCCCCAAGTACCCCAAGAAGTTCAAGCAACCCAAGAAGCTCAAGAGTAGCGGTTTGTTCTGCGCGGCTTTGGCAATTTTAATTTCTGCTAACGTTTGCCTGGCCGGCGAAACTTACCAACCGCAAATCGGAAGCTCCGGAGGGCAGCTTGTCCTTTCCACTATCTCTGACCCCAAATCCTTCAATCCCATCCTGGCCAAGGAGACCTCAACCACCGCAGTGACCGGGTTAATCTTTGAAGGCTTAACCCGCACCAGCGGCATTACTACCGAAGTCGAACCTAATTTAGCCAGCTCCTGGGAGGTGGACCCAACGGGCCTGGTCTGGACATTTCATTTAAGAGAGGATGTAAAGTGGTCGGACGGCGAGCCGTTCACCGCGGACGACGTAGTCTTTACCTTTAATGAGTTAATTTATAATCCGGATATCCCCAACTCTGCCCGTGATATTTTTACTATCGCAGGCCAGATTTTTAAAGTAGGAAAAATTAGCCGGCACAGCGTCAAATTTACCCTGCCGGTTAAATTTGCCCCTTTTTTACGCAGTATGGGCCAGGAGATTTTGCCTAAGCATATCCTTGATCAGGCGGTAAAGAAAGGAAACTTTAATACTACCTGGAGCCTGGATGCTCAAGCTGAAACAGTAATCGGTACCGGGCCTTTTCGCTTGGTTAAATATTTGCCGGGGCAAAAAGTTATTTTAGAGCGCAACCCCAAATATTGGCGCCGGGATCAAGCCGGCAATCAGCTGCCGTATTTAGATCAGGTGATTTACCTGATTGTGCAAAGCGAAGATACGGCGCTATTAAAATTTCAGGAAGGAGAGCTCGACTATTATGGACTGCGCGGCTCGGATTACCCGATTTTAAAGCCCCAGGAAAGGCCGGGCAAATTCACAGTTTACCAAACCGGCCCGGCCTTCGGCACTAACTTTTTAGTCTTTAATCAAAACCGCCTTTATGTCTCTGCGGAAAAACTAAGCTGGTTCAGCGACTTAAGCTTTAGACAGGCCGTAGCCCACTGCATTGATAAACAGGCGATGATTGATATCGTAATGAATGGGCTGGGTTTTCCTCAACATTCGGCAATGAGCCCCAGCGCCGGGTATTTTTATAACCCCAATGTAATAAAATATGATTATAATTTAGAACAGGCAAAAAAGTTACTCAAAGAAGCCGGCTACTTTGACCGCGACCAGGACGGCATTATCGAAGACGACCAGGGCAATGATGTCGAGTTTAATTTGTTTACCAATTCCGGAAATACCCAAAGAGTGGAGATTGCCAATATTATCAGAAAAGATTTGGAGCAGTTGGGGTTTAAGGTGCATTTTATGCAGTTGGAATTTAACAACCTGGTCACCAAGCTAAATTCCTCTTATGATTGGGACGCGGTAATCCTGGGGCTGACCGGAGGCATCGAGCCGCATTTCGGCAGCAACGTCTGGCAGTCCTCGGGGCAGTTGCATATGTGGTATCCCAAGCAGAAAAAACCGGCGACTTACTGGGAACAGCGCATTGACGATATTTTTAATCAGGGCGTCCAGGAATTAGACCCGGAAAAACGCAAAGTGTTATACGATGAGTGGCAAAAAATTGTAGCCGATGAGCTGCCTTTTATCTATACGGTTTTGCCCGCAAGTTTATTTGCGGTGCGCAACAAATTCGGCAATCTCTATCCTACCTCCTTCGGCGGCGCCTTTCATAACCTGGAAGAAATCTTTATTAAAAAATAAATTACAAGACTATGGGCACATATATTATCAGAAGAATCTTTATATCCATTCCGCTGCTTTTGGCGATGACCTTTGTGACTTTTATGGTGATGCAGCTGGCCCCCGGAAATTATTTTGATACCCTGCGGATGAACCCGCAGATTTCCGAGGAGACGATTGAAAAATACGAAGCGAAATATCACCTGGACCAACCGGCGATTATCCAGTACGGCTATTGGCTTAAGAATCTGTTGCGCTTTGACCTGGGCTACTCCTTTGCTACAATGAGTCCGGTAACCGAGGTGATCAAAAAACGGTTATTCAACACTTTTATTTTGTCGCTTGCGGCCATGCTGTTTACCTGGTTGATTGCCATTCCCTTGGGCATCTATTGCGCGGTGCAGCAAAACCGCCTATCCGACCGCTTTTTCGCCGGGGTTTCTTTCATTGGCATTTCTATTCCTAATTTCTTTTTTGCTTTGCTGTTACTTTATCTGGCCTCATTAAGCGGCATCCTGCCTTTAGGTGGGATGTATTCGGCAAATTACGAAGCGCTCTCCGGAGTGGCTAAATTTTTTGATTTGCTGCGCCATCTGATTATTCCCACTTTAGTCATCGGCGCCGGGGCCTTGGCGGGCCTGCAGCGGATTATGCGCGGGAATATGCTGGAGGTCTTACGCGCCCAGTACATTACTACCGCGCGCGCCAAGGGACTTTCCGAGCGCCGGGTGATTTATGTGCACGCCCTGCGCAATGCCGTTAATCCGATGATTACTATTTTCGGTTATTCCTTATCGGGCCTGTTAAGCGGCGCGGCCTTAACCGAGATTATTACCGGCTGGCCGGGGCTGGGCTCGATAATGCTTCAGGCAGTCAGGAGCCAGGATTTATTTTTAGTGATGGGCAGTATGCTGATGGGGGGCTTACTACTGGTCGCCGGAAATTTAGTCGCAGATATTCTCTTAGCTTGGTCCGACCCGCGCATACAGTATAAATAGCAAAGCATTGCCTTATGGTGCCTGTTTCCACCAGATTATTTACAGAAGTTAGGAAACAGGCACCTGCCTGCCGTGTGCCGGACGGGCAGGCAGGCAAGCAGCAGCGAGCGCGATGCCAAAACCTCGCGCCAAAAAGGAAATATGCAACAGCATCTTAGTCCGTCGCAAATGGCCTTTCGTAGGCTAAAAAGGAATCGCCTGGCTGTTCTGGCTTTCCTGGTGATAATCTTGCTTTATTTAGGCGCCATCTTTGCCGAGTTTCTCGCCCCTTACCACTACGATAACGAAGACCGAAAGCGCTCCTACAATCCGCCGACTACTCTTCATTTCTTTGACGCGCAAGGGCAGTTTCATCTGCGCCCGTTCATTTATAACTATTCTTTTAAATTCGACCAATATTACCGCCGGGCGTATGTGTTGGACAAGGCTAAAACTTATCCGCTGAAATTTTTTGTGCGCAGCGATAGATTGCATCTTTTCGGCGTGGACCATCCTGCGCGGATATATCTTTTAGGCGCCGATTCCCGGGGCCGCGACTTATTCTCGCGCATTATTTACGGCTCACGGGTGTCTTTATCCATTGGGTTGGTGGGGGTAGCGATTTCTTTTATCATCGGCACGATAGTCGGGGGGATATCCGGATACTTTGGCGGAAAAATTGATAACATCATTATGCGCCTCTGCGAGATGGTGATGATGATTCCCGGGTTTTACCTGATGCTGGCCTTAAGAGCGGCCTTTCCGCCTAATTTAAGTTCTGTGCAGGTTTATTTTTTGATTGTAGTGATTTTAAGTTTTATCGGTTGGGCGGGCTTAGCCAGGGTAGTGCGGGGAATGGCGATTTCTATCCGGGAAAAGGAATTTGTCCTAGCCGCCCAGGCCCAGGGTTTAAATCCTCTGGCCATTATTACCAGACACATCCTGCCTAATACTTTGTCTTACACGATTGTGGCCTTAAGTATTTCTATTCCCGGATATATTTTAGGCGAGTCGGCCTTGAGTCTTCTGGGCCTGGGCATTCAGGACCCGCACGCCAGCTGGGGAAATTTATTATCCGAGGCAATGGCCATTGCCCAGATAAAATTTCACCCCTG
>JAFGCM010000011.1 GCA_016932635.1 Candidatus Omnitrophota bacterium | reverse complement strand
TTTTGGTGACCGGTTCGGGCAACCGAAAATCCATGGAACGGGTGAAGAGGCTATATGAGCAGGTTCCCAAACCTTGTTTGGTAGTGGCGATCGGCGAATGCTCTTTGTCCAGAGGGATGTTTATTCACAGTTACAATTGTCCGCTGCCGATTGATAAGGTTATTCCAGTGGATGTATATATTCCCGGCTGCCCGCCTAAGCCGGAGGCAATTATTGCCGGAGTAGTTAAACTGATCGAAAAGACCCGCAAAAGCCTGGAGCAGAAAAAGCGATGACTAGAGTAGAAGTGCTGAAAGATTTAATGCACAGATTCAAGGAAGAGATTGTTGATGTTTCCGATAAGTCGCCCAATCGGGTCTATATCGAAATTAAGCCGCAGGCTTTAATCAAGATAGCCTGCCATATTTTTAAGGACCTGGGCGCGCGTTTTAATATTGCTTCCGGCTCGGACTTAAGATACCATATGGAGATTCTTTACCATTTTACCATTGAAGATATTGATTTGCTGATTTCTCTACGGGTAAGATTGCCCAAGTCCAAATTAGTCATAGATTCGCTCTGCCCGTATTTTGCAGCGGCTAACTGGATCGAACGCGAGATGCATGAGCTTTTAGGGATAGATTTTGCTGGCCATCCGGATTTACGCCGGCTGCTGTTATCCGATGATTGGCCGGCAGGTGTGTATCCTTTAAGAACTGATTATCAAGAATGGGATAAGTCTGCGATTAGGGACCGAGGAGTCTGATGAAAAAGACGATAGTGCCGATAGGGCCGTATCATCCGCTACAGGAAGAACCCGAATTCTTTACCCTGACTGTTGAGGGTGAGCGGGTTGTAGATATTGACGTGCATATTGGATATAATCACCGGGGGATAGAAAAGCTCTCCGAGATGAAGACCTTTGATCAATCTACTTTTGTAATTGAGAGGATTTGCGGCATTTGTTCCACCAGCCACCCTTTTGCCTATACCCGGGCAGTTGAGGACATTATTCCTGTTGAGGTGCCCCAGCGGGCTAAATATATCCGAACGATAATCGCCGAAGGAGAAAGAATCCATTCGCATCTTTTATGGCTGGGTTTAGCCGGACACTTTTTGGGATATAATACGGTGTATATGTGGGCCTGGAAATTAAGAGAAGAAATTCTTGATGTTATGGAAATTTTATCGGGAAACAGAAATAATTATGCGATGTTTAAGCCCGGGGGAGTAAGACGCGATATTAAATCCGAAGATATACCGGGCGTGATAAAAAAAATAGATTCCATTGTGCCTACGTTAACGATGCTTAAAAAAGCGGTGACGGATGACCCGGTGCTCGCTGCCCGCACTAAAGGAATAGGTATCCTCACTAAAGAAGAGGCAATCAATTATAGCGCTTTAGGCCCTACCTCGCGCGCCTCGGGAGTGGCCCGGGATGTCCGAAAGGACTCGCCCTATGGAGCCTACGAGGCAGTTGAGTGGCAGATGATTGTTACGCAAAACGGCGACGTTTTTGATAAGGCCGTGGTCAGAATCTTGGAGACCTTTGAATCAATAAAGATAATCAAGCATTGTCTGTTAAATCTTCCCGACACAGAAATAGATTTAAATCTGAAAAACATTCCTCCCGGGGAAGGGATTGGCCATATCGAGGCGCCCAGGGGAGAGACCTTTCATTATGTCAAGAGTGATGGTGCCAATAGGCCCGTGCGCCACAAAGTCAGGGCGCCCACCTTTATGAACTTGCCTACTTATAAGGCTACAGTCATCGGTGCAACTATCTCCGATGCCACAATAATTCTGGCGGCCATTGACCCCTGTTATTGCTGCACAGAAAGAATGGCCGTGCGTAATATTAAAGGAAAGAAGCTGTATGGTGGCGAGGATTTGATTCGCCTTTCCCAGCAGAAGACGGAAAAAATAAGGAAAAATAGGGGAAAATAAGGGATGTTCAGCGAGCAGTTTTTTAGATTCGACAATTTAGCCAATTTCGTAGGGATATTTGTAGTTATTTTCTCTCTGCTGATTATCCTTTATTCTTTGGGCTTTATGCGCAAGAGTAAAGGTCTGATCGGCTATTACTTATATATAATCCTTACGCTTTTGGCTTCGCTGGGCGCAGTGTTCTCCAATAATCTGATTTTGTTTATGGTGTTTTGGGGAATTTTGGGCTTGCTTTTATATCTACTGATTGGCTTTGGGCAAAAGGAGCGCACCCCCGCTACTGCTAAAAAGACATTTATTATCATTGGCGCAGCCGATGCCTTGATGATTTTGGGTTTAGCCCTACTCTGGCAGCTTAGCGGCACATTACAAATGGATAAAATTAGCATTGCTTTAAATGAGAAATTAGCTGTCTGGGCCTATCTTTGTCTAGCGGTTGGCGCATTTGCCAAGGCCGGGGCTATGCCTGTGCATACCTGGATTCCTGATACCGCCGAAGACGCCCCCGCGCCGGTAAGCGCCTATCTGCCGGCTTCCTTAGATAAGCTTTTGGGGATATATTTTCTCACCCGCCTTTCTTTAGAAATGTTTGTGATGAACAGGGCAATGAATACCTTTTTAATGGCCCTGGGTAGTTTTACTATCGTCGCTGCAGTAATGATGGCCTTAATTCAGCACGATTTAAAAAGGCTGTTAGGTTATCATGCCGTCAGCCAGGTGGGTTATATGGTATTAGGGATTGGCACTGCTAATCCTGTAGGTATTGCCGGCGGGTTGTTTCATATGCTCAACAATGCGATTTATAAGTCCTGCCTATTTATGTCCGGCGGAGCAGTAGAGAAGAAAACCGGCAGCAGTGACTTGGATCAACTGGGCGGTTTAGCCAAAGTTATGCCGGTTAGCTTCGGGGCATTTTTATTGGCTTCCCTGGCCATCTCCGGGGTTCCGCCATTTAATGGCTTTGTTTCCAAGTGGATGGTTTATCAGGGAGTGATTGAGACTGCCAAGAGCGGAGGAAATCTCTGGATAATCTGGCTGGTCGCGGCTTTATTCGGCAGTGCCTTGACCTTAGCCAGTTTTATGAAGTTAGTACACGCTGTGTTCCTAGGACAACCTTCGCAACAGAGTACAGAGAACAGAGTACAGAGAACAGAAGCAGCGCCTTCGATGTTAATTCCGCAGGTAGTTCTGGCTGGGCTGTGCGTAGTTTTTGGTGTGTTTGCCTATCGGCTGCCGTTAGCTAAGTTTATTTTGCCCAGTATCGGCCAGGGTGTGGCTTTTGCCGGAATCTGGAACCCCAATTTGGCTGCGGCTTTAATCCTGGTGGGAATTATTATTGGAATTTTAATTTATCTTCTCGGTACAATTACTGCATCTCGAGAAACAGAGATCTTTGTCGGAGGGGAGCTGGTGCGCGAGCATCCCCAGATGCGCCTTTCCGGAACGGGCTTCTACGACACAATTCAACAGCTGGGTCTTTTAAAAGCCGCTTATGCTTTAGCTAAAAGAAAAGTATTTGACCTTTACGATGTATGTAGTAAAATAACGTTTGGTTTTGTCAGGATATTGCGTTATCTACACAATGGTGTACTGCCTACTTACTTGTCCTGGTGCCTGTTAGGCATGGGAATTTTGTTTTATATTTTACTAAGATGATAGAGCTATACATTTTATTAATATTTATGATAATTGGAGCGATCGTGGCCATAGAAGTAAAGGATTTGCTCTCTTCTGTGGTTGCCGTCGGCGCAGTAGGCCTGGGTCTTTCCATTGCATTTTTGATACTTAAAGCTCCGGATGTAGCGATTACCCAGTTGGTTGTAGAAATATTATGTTTAATAATTTTAATTAGAGCTACCTTGAAGAAGGATTTGCCGTTCTCTACATCCGGACGCTGGTTCTTTAATTCCTTAATTACTGCCGGCTTCCTGACGATATTTTTATTCATGGCTGCTGAAGCTTTACAGCAACTACCCAAGTTTGGCCAACCGATTATGAGAGTGGCTTCCACATATTTACAGCAAGGCTTGTCGGAAACAGGTGCGGCCAATCTGGTCAGCTCGGTAATTTTAGATTTCAGGGCTTACGATACTTTGGGTGAGGCCACGGTCTTGTTTACTGCCGTCATAGGCGTGTTGACGCTGGTGCGGCGTATCGGTAGGAAAAAAATAGGGGAGAAGGTAAAAGCGGAAGATGAGTAAAGAGCACCAAGCCGGAATGTCCTTGATTGTCAAGACGATTACCCGCCTGACGGTAGGATTAATCCTACTTTACGGAATTTATATTCTCTTACACGGCCATATTTCACCCGGAGGAGGATTTGCCGGGGGCGTAATTGTCGCCCTTTCCTTTATACATTTGATGCTGGCCTATGGCAAAGAAATGGCTTTTAAAAAACTGTCCAAAGGGGCCGCTTCCTTTCTTGAAAGCGGCGGCGCAATTATGTTTCTACTGATTGCGCTTTCGGGATTCAGCGGCGGTTACTTTTTCTTAAACTTTATCAACAAGGGTGAGCCGTTTAGGCTGTTCAGCGCCGGGATTATTCCGCTGTGTAATATTGCCATCAGTTTTAAAGTGGGAGCGGGACTGTTTGCCATATTTGTAGCTTTGGTGTTGTTGAAGACTAACTCGAAAGAGAAAGAAAGATGATTTATTTGCTTTGCTTGGTATTATTTAGTTTAGGTGTCTATTGTGTGTTGCGCAAACGCAATATTATCAAGATTATTGTGGGAATTATTATTATAGAATATGCGGTGAACCTGTTCTTCATTCTGGTGGCCTATCGGGAAAAAGGCCGGGCACCCATTTTATCTAGCCAGACGCCAATCTTAAATATGGTTGACCCTCTGCCGCAGGCTCTGGTCTTGACCGCTATTGTTATTGGTTTAGCTACCACGGCGCTGTTAGCAGCTATTGCAATGAGAATATATGAGAAATACGGCACCTTCGATATTACTAAGATTAGGGAGCTAAGAGGATGATGCTTTCCGAACAAATAATCCCGCTTTTTGTAGTTATACCGCTGGCCGGGGCGTTTCTGATTTCCTTGCTTGGCAAAAAAGTGAAGCTTTTACCGGATATGTTAGGAGTGTTAGCGGGCTTAATCCTCTGTATTTTATCAATTTTAAGTGTGCGACTTTATAATGCGTCGGGAGCCCTGACTTACAGCGTAGGTGCCTGGCGCTCGCCTATTGGCATCGAGATGGTTTTAGACGGTTTAAGCGTATTTATGCTGGTGACGGTGAATTTAGTGGCCTTTTGTATTGCCCTGTATGCGGTAAATTATATGGAGAAATTTACTGCTAAGTGGAAATTTTATACTTTGTTTCTTTTGATGCTGGCCGGGATGAACGGCGTGGTGATTACCGGCGATATGTTTAATTTATTTGTGTTCTTAGAGATCGCCGCAGTGGCCAGCTACGCCCTGGTGGCCTTTGGCACCGAGCGCCAAGAGTTGGAGGCCGCTTTTAAATATGCGGTGATGGGCACGGTAGGCTCTTCGTTTATCCTTTTGGGCATTGTGATGCTGTATAGTTACACCTCTACTTTAAATATGGCGGATATGAATAGCGTGTTGCTGCAAAAGGGCGCAGGCAGCTTAATTCTTTTTGTCAGTGTGCTATTCTTAATGGGTTTCGGGCTAAAGGCAGCCCTGGTTCCTTTTCATGCCTGGCTTCCCGATGCCCATCCTTCTGCTCCTGCTCCGATATCGGCGATGCTTTCCGGAGTGCTGATTAAGGCACTCGGTGTCTATGCACTGGCCCGAATATTTTATAATGTCTTAGGAGTCAGCGAGCAACTTTCCTCCATACTTTTATTCTTAGGCACCCTTTCTATGGTAGTGGGAGGTATATTAGCCCTGGGCCAATGGGACTTCAAGCGCTTATTAGCCTATTCCTCAATTAGCCAGGTCGGCTATATTATTCTTGGCTTAGGTTTGGGCACACCTTTAGGAATTTTAGGCGCCCTGTTTCATCTGTTTAATCACTCGGTGTTTAAATCTTTGCTGTTTTTAAATTCCGGGGCTGTTGAATATGCTACCGACACGCGTGACTTACGAAAAATGGGCGGCTTAAGTCAAAAGATGCCCTTGACCAGCACAACCAACTTTTTGGCTTCGATGTCTATTGCCGGCATTCCGCCTTTTAGCGGTTTCTGGAGCAAGCTATTGATTATCGTTGCTGCTTGCCGGGCGGAGAAGTTCGGCTACGCATTCTGGGCGGTATTAGTGAGCATCTTGACCCTGGCGATGTATTTAAAGGTAATCAAATTTGCTTTCTTAGGCAGCTTAAAGGATAGCTTGACCAGAGTAAAAGAGGTGCCGCTGTTTATGAAATTGTCGATGGCGATGCTGGCACTAATTTGCTTAGTAGGAGGGGTGTTGCTGCTTCCTAACCTGTATGGCGCCTTCCTGCAAAAGGCCTCACAGATTCTTCTGTTAGGCGCAGAATACGGCGCTATATTTATTAAGGGTTAATAATATGAAGTCTAGAATAATCTTATTTCTGGTAGCTCTTTTGGTCTGGTCGCTGTTGAGTTGGGTACCTGATTGGCAGCATCTTTTAGTCGGCATCTTTGTGGCCTGGTTTGTAGCCTTTATAACCGGCGACTTGTTTATCCGCAGGGCGCATGTGTTAAAGCATTTCTCGCGCTACTGGTATTTTGTTAGCCTTTATCTACCCACATTCTTGTGGGAGTGCCTGAAGGCCAATCTGGATGTAGCCTTCCGGGTTTTACATCCAAATTTGCCGATTAATCCCGGGATTGTAAAAGTAAACACCAGCTTAAAATCAGATACGGCGCTTACTTTCTTAGCCAATTCGATTACGTTGACACCCGGAACTTTAACTGTGGACATTGATAAAGATAACAATGTCCTTTATGTGCATTGGATTGATGTCCAGGCCAAGGATGTAGAATCTGCCACTAAAATTGTGGTGGAGCGTTTTGAAAATATACTACGCAGGATTTTTGACTGATGGCTACAAATAAGACAATGAAGAAAAGAAGCTGGCTGATTGGTGCAATTGTTTTAGCTGCAATATTACTACTTATTTTAGCCAGGCCGCTTCCGTTTTTGTTCTATCCGGACCTTCCTTATCTTGCTCTTTTAGGCCGGGCCTTATATATAATTATTTTGGCCTGCTTTATGTGCCTGTATAGGATTTTTAAAGGCCCTACCGGCGCCGACCGGATTGTGGCAATAGATATTTTAGGTATTATGATAGTGGGTTTATGTGCGATATTGACAATTTCTACAGCTCGCCCCTGGTATATTGATATCGGAATTGCCTGGGCCCTGCAGAGCTTTATCAGCACTTTAGCGCTTTCTAAGTATTTAGAAGGCAGGGGATTTGAGGAATGATTGATTTTATTGGCTTGATATTTATTTGTATAGGATTTGCTTTTGATGTATTTGGTTGCTTAGGGCTAGTGCGTCTGCCTGATGTATATAATCGTTTACAGGCAGCAACCAAATGTGTTACTCTGGGCACCTGCAGTATATTGTTCGGCACTTTTTTAGTAGTGGGGGTTACTTCCGCCGGAATTAAAGCGCTGTTATGTATGGTATTTTTGATTTTGACTTCTCCGGTAGCAGCGCACGCTGTTGCCCGCGGCGCCCACCGTTCGGGAGTAAAATTGTGGGCAGGCAGCGTGATTGACAAATATGCAGAGGATAGAGAAGGCGAAGTATGAAGTTACCAAAGCTGAGAGAATTGAAAGAAGCAATCACAGCGCTGATTAAGGGGCCCTATACATCCAGGTTTCCTAAGGAACCGCACAAGCCCCATCCCAACTTTCGCGGTCAGCCTAAATTTAATGATCAGAAGTGCGTAGGTTGCCTGGCTTGTGAAGAGGTCTGTCCGGTAGGGGCGATTGCCCACAAAGATGTGCTTGATGGGCCGCACGGAGGTTCTTACAGAGTAATGATTCATTATACGGATACCTGCATTTTCTGCGGGCAGTGTGAGGCCGCTTGTATTTCCGACCATCAAGGGATTAAATTATCCAATGATTGGGAGCTTTCCTTTTTTAATAGAAAACGCGAATCATATGAGACTATTGAGAAGGAGCTCGAACGTTGCGAAATCTGCGGCGAGGTTATTGCCTGCCGAGACCATTTGCATTGGATTGCCGAAAAGATAGGTGAGCTTACCTATTCCAGCCCCACCCTGTATTTATCCCGCCTAAAAAGCCTAAAGATTGTAGATGCAAATATCATTTCTGCCCTGAAGGACCAGGGTCGCTCTGATCGGGTGAAGATTCTCTGCGCCCGGTGCAGGAGAGAGACTACCCTTACTACGAAGTAGAGAATAGAAAGAAAACTCTCAAATTTCCAAATTCCAAATTACAAATCACAAACAAATTACAATATCAAAATCACAATGACCAAAATCTTTTCTGTTTGTAATTTTGATATTTGGTATTGTATATTGTTTGTAATTTGTATATTGTATATTGTAA
>JAFGCM010000110.1 GCA_016932635.1 Candidatus Omnitrophota bacterium | reverse complement strand
TGTTCTTTTCTAATTGTTGCGAGAAATTATTCCCCTTTCGGGTAGAATAATTTCTCACTACAAGGAAGAACAATGGAGGTGGCGAGATTCGAACTCGCGTCTCTGGACATCGCAGCAAAAGCCTCTACATGTTTAGTTTACCTTTTAAGTTCTCTTTCCCGACTCCAATAAACGGGATGCGGGAAAGAAAAGCTTTTTTAAGTTTCATCCGGCGCCGCAAAAGCTAACAACACCGGACTATCCTACTTACGACTCCGAACTTAGCCCCGTAGGCAAGGCTAAAGGAGGGTCAACTTTATTAGTTGACGCTGAACGCATCAGCAGGAACTCCAGCAAGCTGGAATTCTGCTACTCTGTTTGAGTTTGCGTTTGTGTATGTTCAGGTTTTTAAGGAGGCCACCTGAACCCTCCACATGCCACTTTCGCCTCGACCTGTCCAGATCGAAACCTTTCACCCCCGTATTTTTCCCTTGAGCGTTCTTTTGACTTCTAAATCCGCTTCACGTCTTTTGATCGCTTCTCGTTTATCATATAGCCGTTTGCCGCGCGCTAAGGCCAGCTCAATCTTGACCCGCCCGCCCTTAAGATAGGCGCTTAACGGAACCAAGGTAAAGCCTTTAACGCTCGTCTGGCTGATTAATCTTCTAATTTGACTTTTATGCAGTAACAGCCGTCTGGGCCGTTTGGGGTCAGAAACATTGGCAATATTCCCAAACTCATAGGGGCTAATATGCATATTATACAAGAATACCTCGCCGCGTTCTATTCTGGCAAAGCTATCCTTGAGGTTAGCCTGCCCCTCTCTTAAGGACTTAACCTCTGTGCCTTGAAGCTCAATTCCGGCTTCGTAGGCCTCTGAGATATGGTAATCGTGCCTGGCTGCTTTATTACTGACAAGACTTTTTCCGCCCATTAGTAGCTATTTAATATACCACAGGCAGTCCAAAAAATCAAGAAAGGGTTATTATTGACACCAGGTCAATTTTGGGCTATACTAATCTGGCCAAGCTTGCGGAAGTGGCGGAACGGCAGACGCACTAGCTTCAGGAGCTAGCGGGAGAAATCTCATCGGGGTTCAAATCCCCGCTTCCGCACCAATCATTGTTTCCACCCAAATCTCCCTGCCATTCGTAGATATCATCACGGCCCCGTTATCTGCGGTGATGTAGACTGGTACATCCATTTGTCCTAAGTCAGCTACTACTTCCGGAGCAGGAAAGCCAAAGCGTTCATTCCTATCTGTACTGATAACTGCAAGTTGGGGACTGACCGCCTCGAAGAAATACTTTTCTTGCCGGCCTAAATAGCTGCCGTGGTGAGGCACTTTAATCACAGTGGATTTGAGCATTGAGCTCTCCGGTAAAAGCTCACCCAGCGCTTTTTCCTGAATATCCCCACAAAAAAGAAAACTCACCCCCTTGTAGTTTAATTTCAGCACCAGGGAATTATTATTGGTATCGTCTTTTGCGATAAGACTTGATTTTTCATCCGGATGAAGCACCGATAATTCCACTTCGGGAAAGCCTAAAATCCGCTCACCGCGCTTGATGACCCGATAATATGGCACGTTTTTGACCAGGGCCTGGCGATAATCAGCATAAGCAAAAGAGCTCTTGGACATCCCGTTGTCAAACACATAATCAACCTGGATATCTTTCAGCACGCTGGCCATTCCGCCCACGTGGTCATCATCGGGATGAGTAAGCAGGACAGCGTCTATTTTGTTTAAGCCTTTATTCCTTAAGAACGGCAGGATTACCCACCTTCCTGCGTCATTTTCCCCTCCCATGCCTGCGTCTATCAACATTGTTCCTTTTTCAGGAAATTCGATAAAGATAGCGTCTCCGTGGCCGACGTCTAAAAAAGTTACCGTCAACTTATCGCTGGGTATTTCCGCTTGAGGTTTCCAGACCAAGACATTGGCCAATAACAGTAAAAGTATTGCTACCTGGCCAAACGATATCTTCAATCTTTTATAATTGAAAATCAGTAAAAGCAATACATAATAAATAGCTATGCTAAAAATCCCGGGCCTGCGGCAATAAAAGAAACCCAAAGGTATTTTAGAAATCAGCGCGGTTAATCTGATCAAAACTATTAAAGATAATGAGCTCGCCTGGCTAAAAATAGCCCCTAAGGGCGCCCAAAGTAAGGCAAAGATTAAAAATGAAATGCCCGCAGCGACGCTTAAAAAAAGCAGCGGTATCACTATAAGATTTGCCAAGATAGCAACGGGTGAAACGATATTAAAATAATAGGCGGTTAAAGGGGCAACGCCTACCCAGGCCGCCAGCGATACTGAAAATGCAGGAAAAAGCCATTTCAGCTTCGGCGTAAAATAGACAATCGAGATTACGCTTGAGAAAGAAAGTTGAAAACCGGAATCAAACAGGCTGTTCGGATTAACAATTAAAATCACCAAGGCCGCCAAGGCCAAGGAATTATATATCTTTATCTCCCGATTAATTAACAGGCCGAGTAAAACTGTCACGGCCATAAGCGTTGCCCTTACCACCGACGGGCGCGCCCCGACTAAAAAGGCATAACCAACTAAAATCAAGATAGTCAGCGCAAAAACTATCCTGCGGCCCAGGCCTAAAGCCTTAAGCAAGGCCAGCAAAATCAAGGCCAGCAACCCCACATGCAAACCACTGATGGCTAAGATATGCACTGTTCCGGTTTGGATAAACAGCTTTTTGGTTTGTTCGGAAAGAGCAGAACGTTCGCCTAACAAAATTGCCGATAAAAGCGCTGCCTGCGCCGGCTCTAAGTGCCGGTAAACGATTCCGCGCAGCCCTTCCTTAACCCTGATTAGGGACACCCCCCAAGCCAATCGGGAGGATGTCCCCGCTCTAATCGGGAGGATGTCCCCTATGGCAACAAAGGCGTCTTTCTCATTAACTTTAAGCAAACCAAAAATATTGTGGTCGGCCAGGTAAGCCCGATAATCAAATCCTCCTGGGTTACGCTCACCCGGCGCTCGCACCAAAGACCCCTGCAAAAGCAGTTCATCGCCATAGTAAACTTTTCTTTCTCCGTAAGCATTCACCCTGATTAATCCCTGAACGTCCTGCCAATTCTCTTCAATCCTTAAATCATCAACCCGAAAAGCAAAAGTTATCTTTTTGCTATGGTAAAAGGTCTGGGAAGCCTCCGGGTTTGATACTACCTTTCCCCTAACATAGACTTTCTGGGGATGATCGGAAACAAAATTGGATATATGATTGGCAGGATAGGTTTGGGCATTTTGCAGATGGATGATTCCGGAGAGAGAAATGGCAAAAGCTAAAGATAGGGTAAATAAAACAGGTTTGTTTAAACTTGATAAGGCACTAAGTAAAAATAAAGCGCAGCTGATATAAAGGAAAAACAAAGGGATATGGATAATTTTAGCAATCCATATCCCCAAACAAAAGAAAAGACAGACTGTAACTAAGGGATTATTTTTCAAAACTTATTCTAAAATAATTAAATCCTTAAGCTGTTCAAATTTCTTCTGGCCGATACCTTCGACCTTGAGCAGTTCTTCTTTAGATGTAAACGGCCCGTGCTCTCGGTGGTAGGCGCTGATCCTGGAG
>JAFGCM010000109.1 GCA_016932635.1 Candidatus Omnitrophota bacterium | reverse complement strand
TCCAATACTTTATTATTTACGCAATCGGGCCTGGTGCCGATGGCTATGGCGACAATGTCTTCAAATCTTCTGATTAAATCATATCTTTCTTTTAAAGTCTTTAGTGGGGCATAGGTATTGGTGTAAGCCTGAAAATAAACCATAAATTTTTCAGCCTTAAATCTGCTCCTACCCGCTTCTATCCCTGACTGAATTTGTTCTTCTAACGGGCGAGGCAACATTCGACTGTGATAATTAAATCCGCGATTATCGCAAAAGATACAGCCGGCTTTACTGATTTTGCCGTCTCGGTTGGGGCAGGAAAAACCCGCATCCACGCTTACCTTATGCACCCGGCAGCCAAAGCGCTTTTTCAGGTAATTAGAAAATTTGTAATATCTATCTTGTTTCTTTTCCTGGTTTCTTCTTAAATAAACCTGCAAAATCGTAATCGCCGTGGGGGTAATCCCGGAGATGCGGTTGGCCTGACCCAGACTCAGAGGTCTGAATTTAAACAATTTTTCTTTAACTTCCCGGGAAAGCCCTGGGACATGTTCATAATCCAACTCAGTGGGTAGCTTAATTTTTTCCAGATGCTGAAAATTACGCACCTCGGTAAGTTGACGCTGGATAAATCCGGAATATTTAACTTCCATCTCAATACCTTTGAGCGCATCTTGAGCAGCCGGAAAAGGAAAACTCTGTTTTAAATCCTCGATCTGTACTCCCGGGCGCTTCAGCAACTTAGATAAAGCTTTTTCTTTATTCAGATATTTTAGACCGGCTTGAATTTGACTTTTTTTCTCCTGCGTCTTCTGATAATCTTTCTTGCCAACTAGACCCAATTCATAGCCAAACTTACGCAGGCGCAGATCAGCATTGTCTTCGCGCAAAAGCAGTCGATACTCCACGCGCGAGGTAAACATCCGGTAGGGTTCAAGGGTGCCTTTAGTGATCAAGTCATCAATCAGAACGCCGATATAACTCGTTGAGCGCTGAAGGATAAAGGGCGCTTTTGCCTGAACGCGTAAAGCCGCATTTATTCCAGCTAACAACCCTTGGGCAGCGGCCTCTTCGTATCCGGTAGTGCCGTTAATCTGTCCGGCCAGATATAAATTTTTAACCAGTTTAGTCTCTAATGTAGGGTAGAGTTGCGTGGAGTCAACTACGTCATGCTCGATACCATAGCCAAAGCGATTAATTCTCACCTTTTCCAAACCCGCAACGGAATGGATAAATTCATCCTGAACGTCTTCCGGTAAAGAGGTGGAGAGCCCGTTAGGATAATATTCGTCTGTATCTAAGCCCTCGGGCTCTAAAAATACCTGGTGCCTGGGGTGGTGGGGAAATTTAACTACTTTATCCTCAAAAGAAGGGCAATAGCGCACGCCGGTTCCGGTAATTTTTCCGCTGAATAAAGGCGAGCGCTTTAGGTTGCGGCGAATAATCTGGTGGGTCTTTTCCTCGGTGTAGGTAATATAACAGGGGACTTGCTTCAGCTTAAGGCGTTTTGTCGAAAGTGAAAACGGCCGGGGTGGCTCATCCCCATTTTGCCGGCACATCCGGGAAAAGTTAATTGTTCCTTTGTCTAAGCGCGCGCAGGTTCCGGTCTTAAAACGAAAAGTGCGAAAGCCCAAAGCGCTTAAACAAGACGAAAGCTGACTGCTAGCCGTTTGCTCCTCAAGTCTTCCTCCGGGAAAAGAACGCATCCCGATATGCATTAAACCGTTTAAGAATGTGCCCGGAGTTATTATTACCGTCCGGGCCAGGAGCTCACCTTCGCCCGCAAACTTCACGGCATAAACTGCGCCGTTTTTGACCAGGAGATTAGTTACCTCTCCGGTAAGGATTTTTAAATTGCGCTGTCGGGAAACCACCCGGCACATATATCGGGCATATCTTTTTCTGTCCACCTGGGCGCGGGAAGACCAGACTGCCGCTCCTTTGGAGGCATTTAAGGTTCTAAACTGGATACAGCAGTTATCCGTGGCCCGGCCCATCTCCCCACCTAAGGCATCCAGCTCTTTAACCAGCTGGCCCTTGCCGATTCCGCCCACTGCCGGATTGCAGGACATCCAGCCGATTTTGTCCAAGTGTAGAGTAATCATTAATGTCGAGCAACCCATCCGCGCCGAGGCTAAAGCCGCTTCACAGCCGGCATGCCCGGCGCCAATTACTATCACATCATAGATTTTATTGGTCATCTTATCTTTAGGGGGCAGCTGGTATTACTAATAAGGAAGGGACGGTGTTATTCTTTATGCAGATCTTCACTCAAGATAATAGCTTCGGAAACCTCGCGCATACTCTTTCTGTTGTCCATGCTGTATTTTCTAATCCGCTGATAGGCCTCCTGTTCGCTTAAGCCCTGTTGCTTCATCAAGATGCCCTTGGCCCTTTCCACGGCCTTTCTGGACTCGAGCTCTTCTTTAATTACCTTTGTTTCCACCACCAATCTAAAATTCTCAATCACCACTGCCGCCTGATTGGCTATTGACCTTAGGATATTGATTTCGTTTTTACTGAATTTATGCGGGGAAGAAGTATAACTATTGAGCACACCGATGGCCTTGCCTTTAAACACCAGGGGCACGCTTAAAAGAGAGCACAGTCTTTCTTTTTTGGCAATATCTCTGTTCAGATAACGCACGTCTTTGCGCACATCCGAGACGGTAATCGGTTTGGCCTCCTTGAACACTTTTCCGGCAATGCCTATCCCTACTTTGATGTTTGGTTTTTTATTATAAGCCTCGCTAACCGATTGCGTGGCTTTCACCTCCAGCTCCTCTCTTGAGCTATCCAACAGCATCAGTGAACAGATCTTAGAGCCCATCGTCTCGGCAGTGACACTGACAATCAGCTTTAGGATATCCTCTAAATATAAATCCGAAGTAATCGCCTCGCTGATTTTAGTTAAGGCCCCGATAGCCTGTTTACTGCTCGCGGATTCTTCAGTGAGACTTTTGTGTTTTTCTGACATTTCCTTCATCTGTCTTTTGAAATAATCAGGGCTTGGTCTTGTCTTTAAAATATTAGCGGATGAGAAATCTATTTTTTACTTTTTTGGCTTGGAAAAATTGGCGAGTAAATTGTCGGGCAACTGCGTGGTCAAATTCCTTACAGGAAAAGATATTAATGTAGGCCCTCTCCCAATATTCGGAGAAATGGCCGGTAATTGAACTGGTCTCAATTAACTGCACCAGGGAATATCCCTTGGTATAGGGCTCTTTTTCGCCAAAGTAAGGAATCAGGGTTTTACCATATTGTTTCATTTTTATCAATTTACAAAGCCGATCGGCATATTCTTTAAGTTTCTTTCTTGAGCTGATAATTTTTTTGTTACATCCGTGAAGGTCAATTACTAATTCGTACCCATAAATCTTTTTCATTTCCCAAACCCTCCGTTTATGTTTTTGGGAAAATCTCCCACCCCCCGATTATTATCTGTTTAATCTCGCTCTTAAAATCTCTCTCGTCATACTTTACTATAAAGCAAATCTTCCGATTAGGCAAGAATTTTTTTCAAAAATTTTTACCCTTAAGTCATTTAAGCCACGCGATTGTCTAAGCGGCCGACACCCTCAATTTCTACAGATACTCTATCGCCCCTTTGCATACTGCCTACACCAGGAGGCGTGCCCGTAGAAATGACGTCTCCCGGCAAAACGGTCATTATTCCGGAGACAAAAGCAACTAACTCATCTACCGAGAAGATTAAGTTTCGCGTTGATGAATTTTGTCTTAATCTAGCGTTTAAATAAAGACTAATCTTTAAGTCCTGCGGATTAAGTTCAGTTTCAATCCATGGCCCAACGGGGCAGAAGCTGTCAAAAGACTTGGCCCTGGTCCACTGGATATCTTTTTTCTGTAAGTCCCGGGCCGTAACATCATTGAGGCAAGTGTAACCAAGAATATATTTAGCCGCCTTTTGCTGAGGGATAAATCTTGCCCGCTTGCCAATGACCACGGCAAGTTCGGCTTCATAATCAAGCCTCTGGACATTATGGGGATAAATAATCTTTGCCCCCGGACCAATAACTGTCGTATTGGGCTTTAAAAATATCAGCGGCTCTTGAGGAATAGGCATTTTTAATTCCCGGGCATGGTCGCGATAATTCAATCCGGTGAGGATTATTTTAGAAGGCGCAGTTGGGGCCAGCAGCCTTACTTTCTTTAAAGGCAGTTTGCGGCGGGTAAACTTTATTTTATCGAACGGCTGATCGGCCAAGAGAGTGACGGTCTCTCCGGCGAGTCTGCCCCAAAATAGCTTACGCTGATAAATAAAACGAACAATCTTCATCTTCCCTAACGAAGCTTAAAGATGTAGATAACGGCTTAGGCATTCCATCATTTTATCTACAACGTATTTAACATATCTATTTTCGTCGTTTGGGGCAATGTTAAACAACTGCACACCGGTATCGTAAAGCGTCTTGCCTGTTTGTTGTTGCCCAGAGGCTTCAGACCACTTGACCTCACCCATCAATAGTAGAGGCTCGGGCTCATTAGGCAGAAAAATCTCCAACTCTAACTTGCTGCCGGGTGTGAGCTTTTTTTCCGAGCTAAAACAAATGCCTTCGGCGCTGATATTCTTGCTAATTCCCTCAACCCGCGTAGAAGGTGCGCTTTCCTTTTTTTCCGGAACAACTTGAAAGTTGACCTTAGTCTGCACATTAAACCGCACGTATTTTCTGCGCTCTTCAGGTTTTTTCTCCTCCATCGCTAATCTCCTTCAATGAGCACTAAACTTACAAAAATTTACAATTTTTGTAAGTTTATTTTTTAGTTTCTCTTCGCAAGAACGTGCGAATTGAACCCTTGACATTTTCTTTTGAAAATGTCAAGGGTAAGTTCGGCCTTACAACTTATGTTCGCTTTCGCTCCATAAGTTGTGGCCTCACTTATAAAAAGTCCTTGTGCCTTAATTGCAGCTCTAATTCTTCCTTTCTGTCGGCATGTTCTAAAGCTACTTGTGGAGCTACCTTTTTGGCTAGGACCAGCTCCAATAGACACTGATTAAAAGTCTTCATCCCGTAAATATCTCCGGTGGCCATATATTTAGGTATTTCCCAGAGCTTGTTGTCTCTGATCAATCCGGATACCGTCGGACTTAAAGCCATCACCTCATATGCCGGAATTAATCCTTCTTTATCCGAGCGGGGAATCAGGCGCAGAGAAACCACTCCTTTCAGCAAAAAGGAAAGTTGATTAAAGACAAAATGATGCTGTTGGGGCGGAAAAAAATTAACCAGCCGCTCTACGGTAGATGAGGCATTGACGGTATGGACGGTAGAAAAAAGTAATACCCCGGTTTCTGCCGCTGTAATCGCCGCGTGACAAGTCTGGCGGTCCTTGATGTTGCCGATATAGATAACGTCAGGTGAATGGATGGCAAACTGCTTTAAGGCATCCGGATAAGAGGCCACATCCCGCCCCAGCTCCCTTTGGTTAATAATTGACTTTTTTTCTTTAAAAACAAATTCGATCGGCTCCTCAATCGTTAAGATGTGCCGGCCTAAATGCAGATTGATGAATTCAATCATTGAGGCAATGGAAGTTGATTTTCCGCTTCCGGTAATCCCCGTAAGTAGGACGATGCCCCGGCGTTCGCGGCAGAAATTTTGCAAAATTTTCGCCGGCAAGTTTAACTCCTCAAACGGCAAGACATTTAAATCAATCTTTCTGATTACTATGGAAAAATGATTGCTTTGGCGAAAGATACCGATCCGAAAGCGCCAACGCTCACCATAAGAGTAGGCAAATTCACAACTTTTGTTTTTCTCCAATAGCTCTTTTTGATAATCGTCGGCTATCTCGGCAATAATCTTCTCTACGTCCCGATCCTTAAATTCGCTATCGTTAATCGTTTCTACCTCGGTATTAATCCTGGCCCTTAAGCGGCTCTCGGCCTTAATGAAAATATCGGAAGCCTCTTTGGCAATCATCGCCTCAATGATATCTTTAAAACTCAATCTGCACCTCCTAATCGCTTCTGTAAAAAGTGACGAAACTGCTCTGGATATTCTATCTTCGCCCAGCCGGCAGAACATTTATCTAAGCTTTCTACCATTAAAGGAATTTGCGGTAGATAGCTAATGTCTTTTCAGTCATAATTTCCTTAGTAAAATGTTCTTCCACCATTGCCCTGCCGGTTGAACCCAGGCGCTCCCGCAACTCTTGATCTACGAACAGCTGGCGTACGCGATTAGCCAAGTCATCAAAATTTCTCGGTGGCACAACAAAACCGTTAATGTTATCCTGAACTATTTCCGGCATTCCCCCGGCTCTGGTTACCACAATGGGTTTACGCGCAGCCATGGCCTCCAGAATAGTCAGGCCAAATGGTTCTTGCGACGAAGAAGGATAAATGCATACGCAGGACGCTGTATAAAGCCGCGGCATATCCTCCAAGGTATAAGCATCGATTAAGACATTATCTCTCATTTTGAAAAAATCCACTAATTCCACAATATAGGCGATATCTTTATTTTGGGTTGCCCCCCAATCAATAATGTTCTTTGTTCCGGCCAAGACAAGCATGATATCCGGAAATTTTTCTTTTAAAATCCGCAGCGCCTTGACGCTGACGTCACAACCCTTGGCCAAACCCATCCGGGCGGGATGAAAAAGCACTCTTCTTCCTTTTAGTTGGGGATATTGCTTGTACATCGGCGTGGGGTCAACCCGGGGATGATACATCTTATGGTCAATTCCATGGTGCACGGTGGTAATATTCTTATGTGAGATACCTATACCAATCAGCTCTTGTTTGATAAAGTGACTGACGGCAATAATATGCGTCCATTTGACGCTGCGCATCAGGCTTAAGAATAAAATATCATCCCAAGTATTGTGCGCCGTAAGAATCAGGGGCAGCCCTTTAGCCTTAGCCAGATTGGCTAAAATATTGGCGTGGGCAAGACTAAAATAATGCATATTATGGGCATGCAGGATATCCGGCTTTTCCTTCTCAATAAAATCTCTAAACACCTGGGTAACTTCGTTCTCAATAGCGTTTAAGCCTCTTTTAAACAACCAGTTTAAGTCCATTAAGGGGGTGCGATAAATTTTACAACCGCGAAACTCATCTTCGCCGTGGTAGCCTTCTACGGCGCAGGTCAACAGGCTTACCTTGTGGCCCTGCTGGACTAAGGTAGGCAACAAAAAAGTCAGGTGCGTCTCTACCCCGCCGATAATTGGCGGAAATCCCCAATGTAAATGGGAGATATTCAGCCTTTTTTTCTTCATCTTAATAAAATCCTTCTTTTTCTCTGGCCAACTTGCTTCTTCTAAATAAATAATTCTTATTAGTCTTCAGGCACACCGGTCTGTTAAAAACAGTCAATGCCATTTCCTTCTTGGTCCGGGAAAGAACTTTCAGCCTAATGCTGTCGTTAGTCAACTCCAGGGCAATGATACTCTGCTGCCAAAACAGAGAAAAGGCTATTTTGTTCCAGGCCCGGGGCAGATGTGGGTTGAGCGCTATTTTTTCTTTTATTATTTTTACGCCGCAAAAACCAAAAATAACCGCCTGCCAGGTCCCGCCCAAGGAAGCCCCATGAATTCCCTCATAGGTATTGCCATAGACATTGGCAATATCCGCGCGCAGACTAACTTTAAATAGATTGTAGGCACGAGTCAGGTCTCCCACTTCACAGGCAAGCAACGCGTGGATCGCTGGACTCAATGAAGACTTATGTACAGTTCTTTTGATATAAAAATCGTAATTGGCGATTTTGGTATCTAAATTAAACACATCGTCTAGCAGGCAAAGCAGCATTAGCACATCGGCTTGTTTAACTAAACGCGTTTTACCCAACATCCTGGGTTTGAGCTTGATCGGGATAAGCGGGATGCCGTTTTCATCGGTGCGGGTGAGGCTAACCTCTTTTAATTTAAAATATCCGTCAAATTGCTCGATAATCTTGTTCTTATTCACATTGATAGCAATACCTGCGGAAATTTTTTTCCAATCTTTAACTTCTTTTTCGCTTAAATTCAGTTTAGAAAGCAAAGTTTTATACAGCGAACCTTGTTTTTTTAGTTGGTAAAATAATTTATGGGCGGTAAGTAAATTCCATTTAGCCATCATATTGGTGAAGGCATTATTGTTCACTTCTCGGTGGAACTCATCCGGGCCGATGACATAATTAACCTCGTATTTTTTTCTTTTCTTGTTATATTTAACGCGCGACGCCCAAAACCGGGCAGTTTCGAAGAACAGTTCATAGCCGTAGTAGCGCATAAATTCTTCATCAGCTGTGACTAAGTAATATTTATAAACAGCGTAGGCGATATCCGCGGTAATGTGGTGTTCTTGTTGATGGGTATGGATTTTGATTACTGTATTATCGAGGTCTTTAGACCATTGCGGGGTCTCCTCCTCGCCTGTTCCTGCCGACTCCCAGGCAAATTTTGCCCCCCGGTATCCTTCTTTCTGGGCCAGTTCTCTGGACTGATTCAGCCTTTTGCATCTGTAAAGTAACATATTTTTAGCCGCCCGCGGAAAATTAAACAGATAAAAAGGCAATAGAAATATCTCGGCATCCCAGAAGATATGGCCGCGATAGCCTTCTCCGCTTAAGGTCCGGGCGCCGATACTGGAAAAACCGCTATCGTAGTGGGCGGTAATCAGCATATGGTAAATATTAAACCGTAAATTTTCCTGTAAGTTCCTGGAGGCATCAACAACAATATCGGCTTTTTTCCAGAGCCTTTCCCAGGCCTTGATATGATTACGCAGCAACAGATAAAACTTTCCGCGAAAGGCCTGATTAAAGCGGGCGAAGCTTTCTTTTTTATAGGAGGTGCTGGCTTCTTTACAAGGAAAGTGTTTGATGTAAAAAATCTTAGTAAAGGTAACGGTTTGGCCTTTGCCCAGCCTTAAACGAAAGATGTTGTCCTGGGCGTAAGTTTTTTTGCCATTAATCTGGTAGTAAAAACCGGACCAATAAACCAGGGTATGTCTTCTCTCGACCGTCTCTGCCACTAAATATCCGGCCTGATGGGCCTGACCTAATTCTTTCACCCGAAAATGCCTCTTCCTTCCTTCGCTTAAGATTCCGGCATTAGAAACAGAAGTGTCAATTCCCGTATCGACATCTATTGAACAAGCCGCATCCAGGGCAGTAATCACAATCTGCATTGCCCCGATGTTCCGATCGTGTTGAGAAACAAATCTTAAAGATTGGTAATCATAGCGCCTTTTTTTGGTATCCTGGTATACGGTATGTCTGATTAACAGGCCTTTTTTCATATTGAGAATTCTTTGGTGCTCCAGGATATCGGTAGCGATTAAATCTAATTTTTCACCTGCAATAGTAAAACGGAAATTAACCGGATTGGGCAAATTTACCAGCTCATCCACTTGTGAGCCCATCTTGTCGTAAACGCCGGCAACATAAGTGCCGGCCATGGCATCATAGGGAATTTCTTCCAGCACCCCGCGGATGCCCAAATAGCCGTTACCTAAAGTAAACTGGGACTCACGGATATTCTGCAAGTGCCTGACCCAACGCGGCTCTTCAATCAGCCAAAGATCATCCTGGGAAAAATCAGCAAAAATATCTTTCATTTTATGGGGAGCATCTTTCTTAATTGGTTTAAATTTACCTGCGCTAAATCACTAATTACTAAATCGGCCTTGGCCAGCCTTTGGGGATGCTGATAACGGTCGACGCCGATGCAAATAAAATGACCACGCTTGGCTGCTTCTACGCCTAAGAGCGCATCTTCAAAAACAATGCAGTCCTGGGGGCTTAAGGCTAATTTTTTACTGGCCAGAAGAAAAATATCAGGTGCGGGCTTACCTATTTTGACGTCGGCTCCGGTAATGATTACCTCAAATAGGTAGTCGATTTTGGCTTTTTTCAAAATAGGCAGGCAATTCTTGCTGGAAGAGATAACCGCGGTCTTAATCTTCTTTTTTCTCAACTCTTTGACTAAGTCTAGACTACTCTGGTATACCTCAATCCCCTCTTGCGCCAGAAACTGCAAAAAATAATCCTGCTTTTTGGCATCGGCCCGCTCTAATTCAGCATCGGATAAATCCGTCAATACTGCCCGCGCGCCATTGGTTCGGGGAATGCCGTCTACCTTATTCTTGTAGTCCTCAAAAGTAAATTCCCGGCCGTATTCGCCAAACATCTTTTTCCAGGCCTTGAAGTGCAGCGGCACGGTATTGACAATTACTCCGTCTAAATCAAAGATTGCTCCTTGAAACGGCATTTTAGCTTACGCTCCCGGAAATATTATAGCACAATTAGCCAATTCTGCAAGCATTAACAATTGCGGAGGGTACTCATTCTTATTTTTAACACGGATATTGGAGGGATAAGAGGCGAGAAAAACTTCTCTTTATTCCACAGGAATGATAATAGTGGTGCCGACTTTAAGTTTGTTGGGATCCTTAATCCTGTCTTTATTCAGCTCGTAGAGATATTTCCAGCGGTGGCCGCTGCCTAATTCTTTTTTAGCTATCTTCCAAAGAGTGTCTTTCTTTTGCACTTTATATTCTTTGGTGGAAACCTGAACAGTTGATTCTACTTTTTCTTCCTTTTCGATCATAAATTTGCCTTCTTCAATCGGCTTGGCCCCGGAATCCTCGGGCGCGCCCGGGTAAGGCAGCATCATCTCCTGGACTTCGGCAATAATAAAGTGGGCATTACGGTCCTTTTGCATGCCCACAATGTCCGTAAGCGGCGCTAAGGCATCGAGCTTGCCCCGGCTGACAATCCGGATACGCTCTTGAGCGATACCCTGATTTAGCATAAATTGTTTGACTGACTCGCCCCGCTGCCTTCCCAGTTTAAGATTATAGGCCTCTGAACCGCGCCGGTCGCAATTGCCCGTAATCAGGATATCGGCCTGGGGATTACGCTGCAAAGACTGCACCGCATTTTTCAAAATAGTTATATGGTCGTCTCTTAAATCCGCTTTATTATAGTCAAAATAAATCTTCACATTTTTAATTACCTTCTTAACTAATAATGACGGCCTTAGTTCTTGGGCCTTGGCCGCAGGCAGTTCTTCTTCTTTATAATCAAAAATGATTTTGTAGACGTAAATATAACCCCGATTGCCCCAGGGCCTAACTTTTCCGGGAGTGGTGGGCCACCACCAATATCCCTGACGGGTCTCATCTTTGACCGGAGCAGGTACGGCATCGCTAGGCCACCACTGGAAACGTTTTTGTAACTGATCTATTTCTTGTTTACGAGTCTGTTCTCTTTTTTCCTTTAAATTAGGCCAAGCACAAAAGGCGCTATCGGCAAACGATAAAATTACCACTACCGTTAAGAAATACCAAAAGATTTTTTTTAGCATGGTCTTTTCCTTTTGTTAAGTTAAGTTTTTAATTCAAATGTTTTTTTAATTTTAACCAAGTTTGCTTGCCGACTATTCCATCGGCCTTAATGCCTTGGGCTTTTTGGAATTGTTTAATTGCTGTCTTTGTCCCCTGGCCAATCTTGCCGTCAACGGGACCTTTATAGAAACCGGCATTCTTCAGGGCAAGTTGAATCCGCTTGGGGGTGGGACGAGAAGCCTCACTTATTGACTTAGTTTTTGTCCTCTTCGCTACAGATTGCTGTTTTTCCTTTTGAGTATTGAATAATTCGCCTTCTAAATAATTGATCTCTTCATCTTTTTGGCTTAGTTCTGTTTCTAACTCGCTAATCCGCGCCTTGAGCTGTTGCGTCTCTAGGTTAGCTACATCTTTTCTCGCTGTTGCGCATCCGGCTAGACTGAACACCACGACACTAAGCAACAATATTCTAGACCAATGCATATTTAACTCCTCCTTAAACAACGCCTTCTGTTTTGTAAACCCGATAATCAAGTTCAGGGAAAAGGTTATACTGTGTCTTCCTGCGTTTTAACCAATCTCTGTCAATGTTATTTTGCCTGACCATCTCATATAAAGCATTAAACCTATCGATATGGTCTTTGACACGCTGAGAAGCATAACTACTAAAGGTATTGGTTTTCATCATAAACGGCCAGTCGCTGGCCTGGGCCAAGAGCAGCTCACGGGCTAAGTGGTTGAGCGCCTCAGCTAAGATGCCGGAGGCAGAAGAAAACTCATTAGCGAGTTCCGTCATCCGCTCAATCATCATATGCAGATGCGGATAAATCCAATCATTGGAACCTTCCAGCCAGACCTCGCTATAACCCTTCCAGCCCCAGCTGGAAAAAGAAGGCTCGATCACCTGATATTTATTATAAAGCCCCAGATACTGCCGAGGTGTGGTTAGTTTAAAAATCTTTTGGTCATAACAAACTTTCCGGATAACAAAATTAAGCCAATTAATGCCTTCAAACCACCAGTGGCCAAACAACTCCGCGTCATAAGGCGCAACTATAATAGGTTTACGGCCCAGCCGGCCGGATAAATATTCGATCTGCCTTTCCCTATTAAACATAAAATTTCCGGCGTGACTGGCGGCCGTGGCCAAGGCTTGCTCGGGATGATAAAGGTCTTTGTCGTTGTTGCGGCCGCTGATACGGTAATATTTAATTCCCGTATTCATCCTGGTGCCATCGCCATTTAAATAGGGACTGATGTAATCATAATCCAGATCATATCCGATGTCGCGATAAAACTCCCGGTAATTAGCGTCCCCGGGATAGCCATCAACTGCGCTCCAGACGGCCTTGGAGGATTCCGTGTCCCGGGCAAAGACCGATACCCCGGACTTACAATAATAGGGATTATATACGCCGAATCGGGGCCGGGGCTCAGCGAATAACACCCCGTGGGTCTCGACGATGAAAAACCTGATCCCGAACTCATCCAACAAGTTATCCAATCCGGGATAATATCCGCATTCCGGAAGCCACATCCCTGCCGGATGATGTCCAAAAATTCTTTTATACGTATCAACGGCGATCTTAATCTGGGCCCGGACCGCTTGAGGATACATTGCCACAACAGGTAAAAATCCATGCGTTCCGGCACAGATCATAAATTCTACTTTACCGCTGGCGTCAAACTTTTTAAATGCCTCTAACAGCCGGCAGTGATATTTATCCTGATAAATCTGTAGTGACTCCTTAAATAGATTATTATACATCCCGGCTAAGTGGTTAAGCCGGGAATCATATCTGGTCCGCTCGATTTCCTTCTCGGAAAGCTCAAGCAGCCTTTCTAGCTTCTTCAGGTAGCGCTGATTTAACAGCTCATCCTCCATCATCGCCATCAGCGTAGGGCTTAAGGAGATGGTCAAGTTGAAATCAACTCCTTGATCAAGCAGCTGATCCAGCATTCTTATTAAAGGAATGTAGGTTTCGGTCAGCCCTTCATAAAACCAACTCTCCTCCAGGAAATGCTGGTGCTCCGGATGGCGCACGAACGGAAGATGCGCATGCAGGATAAAAGCCAAATACCCCTTTTCCATATTCAACCTTTTATTTCCTCTTTTGTAAAAGATGACTGGCGAAACTAACGATACCCCCGGAAGAAATCCATTCCTGGAGCCGCTTTTGAAACAACTCCTTCATCTCCAGGGAACTCTTTCCCACATCTAATCCTCCGGATGCCCCAAACAGCCACCAGTATTCATGTTCAGAAAGCATCCAGGCTTCATCTAGAACATCGGACATACCAAATCTAGGCGTTTGCACCACATTCGACCTGGCTAGCGCATAAAAATTGCCTTCTTTACTAAGCAGGCCGATTTCCACACACAAGCGCCGGTTCGGCCATCCCAGGTCGATATACCAATTCCGGGCCATATTTTTTAGTGTAATATCAAAATAGCCACTGGCATTTAATCCGTTAAAATCCCCCCGGCCGGTAATATCATAGGTGCGCAGAATAGATTTTTCAAAGTGCTCGCTGTTTTTTTTGATCTTGTGTTTGACTTCTTTTTCTGTCCTGGGCGTAATTTCCCAATAGACAAAAATCCACCAGGGATCCCGGACCATGGCCACAATTCTATCTTTACCATATCCTGAAGGGAGATTGATTTTCCGGGAAATATGCTCATACTCAAGGAATGGCCCGAATTTAGCCATCCTGACTTCAGTCTGCCCTTGGATTAAACCATTTGCTTTTACAGAATCAGACATTAAAACGCGTCCTTTAATTAGTGCTGGGGCCAATCGACCAGCTAATCCTTAAATTCCAGTCTTTACCTTTTCCAAAGCTGGGCTGGAAGCGAAAAAAGATACAGGAACACTGATAATTTAATTCATAAGCCCGCTCCGACTGGGAAATAGTCTGGACGGGAAAAAACCAGGCCCCATCAGCGGCTTGAGAAAAATTATAACTAAGGCCAAATTCTGACTTAGAGTCGGAAATGCCAAAGGAGCTTAAGGCCTTCGCTGTGCCTGTTGTATTTAATCCTCCTAAATCCTCTCCAGCGCAAACGTAGCTGTAACGCTCGGCATTTAACCAAGGCATAGTTACGTTAAACTCAACCCCTAAAAGCCCCTCCAACTTGCCGGGGCCTTTCTTACTGATATTGTAACATATTTCTATTTCTTTTTCCGATTTTATTTGAATCTTTTTTGCTAATTTTACAGCCAGCCGACCTATTTTGGATTGACGTTCAAACATTATACTGGAGCCCTTTTTTTTAGGCCCGTAGGCGCCGGAAGCAAAATCCCCTAACTCTTGATAAGATGAGTTGATAAACTCCTTATCTGTTAAGTCTTCCCGGACAAAATAAGTCCGCAGGCAATATCGGGGGAATTTGTCATAGACAAGCTTCTCTTTAAGTAACGGATCCGCGGTTCTGAAATCATCATGAATGGTTAAGACTCCATCTTCGGCTTTGGCCGCTTGGGCATTTAATATCTTCTGGTGATAAGCTTCTTTTTTCCGCGATAGGGTATCAATCAAATTAAAACAAATGCCTTTATGGTCGAGTTCTTTTAAGCTGGCAGCTTGAGCTGGGTCTAAATATAGAAAAAAGTCTCTGTTCTCCATGATCAGCCCTTTTTGCTGATCTTTATCAAAATCAGATTTGGCTATCTTCAGCCATGGTTTTCCCTGCTTAGACTGGTGTAAAATATCGTCGCAAATCTTTTCGGCACAGATCAGATGCTCGTAAACGGCGCTTCTTAAGTGAAAAAGATAAAGCCCGCCAAAGACCCCATGCCAGTAGGCGCAGTTACACTGACCCCGGTACAGCTCTCGCTTAGCCTCTGTAATCTTAGTTAAATCTTTGCGTTTAGATCTTTTCTCTGCCTGCTCTATCTTAGCGCTGACATAGTGCATCTTTTTGTGCATCTGATTTGACTCAGGATATTTCAAAAGAAAATTGGACCAGGAACCGCCGCTCCACTGCATCATCTCATCATAAGAGCCGGCATTAATCTCGGCAGAGCCAACCGCCTGTTCTTGATTTAAATAATCGGAAAAATGAATTAATTTTATCCATTCACTGTTTTGGCGCAGTAAGACAAAAAATTTCTCCAGCCACTTTTCCTGAAACACCCATTGGTGTGTCCCCGGCCATTCTCCGAATTTTTCACCATCATCGCCATAGGTAAAAAGCAGCCCTTCTTTATCCTGAGCGAGATGCTTAAAATAATCAATTGTCTCTTCGGGGGCCTTAAACGGGATACTGTAGCGCAAATGCTTATCGCAAGGGAAAACGGCTATTTTTTTGTTGGACTTGCCCGTCCAGTAGTATCCATAGGTATCTTCCTTCTTGATCCCTGACTTTAGGAAATGCGTATCATCGAGAATACAGTAGCGTATTCCGCTTTCAAAAATTAGCCCCGCCAAACGACTTTCCCAAACCCGCTCGGGTATCCACATCCCTCTGGGCTCACAATTAAAGCGTTCCCGAAGATATCTGGACATCAGGCGAATTTGTCCGGCTACGTCTTTTTCGGGAATTGCCGTAAGTATCGGCTCATAATAGGCGCCGCCCAAAAGCTCTACCTGGGAGCGCCCAACCATTGTTTTAATTAAGTCTAACGTCTGGGGCTGCGCTTCTTCTAAGTAGTCCAACAGGCACCCGGAAAAATGCAGCGTCAGTTTAATATCCGGATACTTAAAGAGCGTCTGAAGAAACGGCTGATAACAAAGTTGCTCGGCCCGTTCAAAAATGTTTTTGAAATTTCCGATTGGCTGGTGAAAATGAAGAGCGAGGGCAAGGTAAATTTTGTGCATATTTTACATAGTAAGTAACCGGTCACGGATTTTATTGGCAGCATCCCGGGCAGCCGCCACCTGGCGGTATGATTTTTTCTTCAGGGCCTCAGGCAGATCAGAAAGCGTAATCGCCTTATAGGCATTGAGCATAACTTCTTCCTGAAGGACTAAGCCTTGATTAATCATATTGATATCCCACATCCCCCGAGTCTGATTAGCCCACCAAAATTGGCAACTATGTACTGCCTGGTCCAAAAGTTCCCGGGCAATTTTTGTAAACCTCCTACTTTCTTCCTTAGCCTCGGACTTAAGCGCCTCCTCCAGCAACTCAAAACAGATATTCAGATGCTCCCATTGTAGGGGGTGAACAGGATTGTTCTTGTCTTTCCATAGCGGATAATAATTTTTCTTTTGAATGTCTTCTTTTGTGCTACTCCAGGAAGAAGGCATAGGAGCTGGGGCATCTTTGACCGGAAATTTTTTCAAAAGTTCACTTATAGTCACTAGTTTAATCTGATTGATTTGTTTGGATTCAAGTACTTTGGCCAAAAATAGCTCTTCCCAGTTTTGAATGTGGTGCCCGAAAGTCTCTGCATCCATAGCTGTAATTACATATTTGTCTTTGCTGCCCTTTTCCAGATTAAGCAGCTCTGAGATAAAACCAGCGCTATCAATATTACGAAAACTGATCTTGTTGCTTAAGATGTCATCTCGATAAAATACGCAGATGCCGTTCAATCCCAAAGCTACCTTGCTGATTACCTCTTGAGGCCATTTTGCCGGTGCGGCTATCCCGCTGACCAAAACCCAGCGATAGGCCATGGTGCTGAGTAAAGTAGCCAATTCATCCGAATAACACATCTCCGGAGGAAAAAATCCTTCCGGTTTATAGGTTTCTTGGAAAAAATAGGCATTGGTTTTATGGTTTAATTCTATTTGCCGGCGCATTTCTTTTACAGGCAAAAGTGGAAGGATGGCATGGTATTTGGCCGAATCTACAAATTCAATCTGATTGTTTTGGGCAAGTTTTTTGATATTAGCCACGATATCTGCTTGGCCATGGTCGTTGAGCATCTCCGTAAGCACAGCGCAGATATTGATGGTTACCTTAGCCTGGGGATGTTCAAGCAGCACCTTAACCAATGGCCGGTAGGACTCATTGGATACTTTCTTTAATATTGCGTGAAATTGCGTCGGGGGCTGATAAAAATGTAAAAAGGGAGCCCAATAAATCATTTTTTCTCCCGTTGCTGTGCTGCCGCTTTAGAAGAGCAGGAACAAAGATAAACTTCTTTGTCCCCACTCTATCTAACGAGCAGATTCCCTCAATTGATTTATTATCTGATGCCCAGCTCTTTTTTCACCAGGCGTTCTGCCTTCAGCCAGTCAGTCCAATCATCGCCGTGAGTATACCCTTTTTTCTCAAAAAGCTCATAGGCCTTGCGCTGGGTCCGGGAAAACAGTTCTTGAGAATCGATATTGGCGGCACCTCTTCTAACCTTTGCGAACATCTTATTGCGATTAATTGCCACTTCACACCTCCTTTCATCAATCTTTGTAAAATCTATCTAAAAGCTTTCTTCTGGATATGCGGGTTCTTCCTCAATAGGCTCTGCAGGAATAGGCGGCTCTTCTTCCCGCTGTTTCCAAACAGATATTGAAACAGCAACTTTTTTCCCATTTCTCAGCACATATTCCAGCTCAATATTGTCGCCTGATGTAATCTCATCCAGAGAAGCTATGTTGCTTAATTCTGTCGTGGCCGGCTCTACCGAATAAGTTGTGTCAATCTCCTGCTCGTTCTCATAATCAAATTCCGTAACTATAATGCTGTTATTAGAGACGCTCTTCACGGTGCCATAAGCATATTCTTTTTGCTCCTCTTGAGCCCTCAAGTCACTTGGCACAGAGCAAAGTATCAAGCCCAAAACCAAGACTGCCGCTAATATAAAAAAAGTCTTCATTTCTTGCTTCCTCCTTTCCCAAAGTTTGTGCCCATTTTCCTCAATTCCTTTAATTTCTGTAAATCCTGTTTAAAGGTCTTCAGCCCCGCCAGGCCCACAGTAATGCTGTTCAGCAATTCTTCATGGGCCCTTTCTTCGGGCCTGCTTAAATAATAGTAGATATTCAGGCCGCATCTTTTGTCACCCACTATCCCGGTAAAGCGCAAGCGGGCCAGATGCTTTGAGACATTGGATTGATTGGACTCTAAAACCTGGCACAGCTCACTAACATTTAATTCCCGGCTGTTCAGCAGATTGATAATTCTTAGGCGGGTGTCATCGGCAAAAGACTGTAGCATCTGACGGGCCTTTTTAATCCTCATTGCTTAAGCTCCCTGTTATTCAAGTATTTGACTATATGACCATCTGGTCATATAGTATATTACAAAAAGCTCACTTGTCAAGAAAAATCTGCTGAAACTCGCAGCGAAGGATTTCAATTAAAGAATGGTCTACTTAATCTCTAAATCTAATTTGTGCGTTCTTTGTTTGGCCAGTTCCCAGGCGTACTCATAAAGATGCAGTCCTTTAGAGCAGGCGATGATTTCACCATTGGCTACACCGATTTCATCAGCCATATACTGTTTGACTAGCTCCAACCCCCCTAAATTGGCAGGAAAACCGCCCCAGAGGTCCCAGGAGCGAAAGTAGAGCATAAAATGTAATTTTCCGTAGCGCACCCGGGTATCAATCAGCCGCAGGCACGGCGGGTCGAGCAGCTTGATATCCGAAGGCATACCTATTTCCATTATCGCCTGATTGGTGCCAGGCCCTTGAGTCTTATAAATCTTAATCACTTCCTCTATCTGGTTACACTCAAGAGGCATCTCTTTTACCATTGTCTGGCCGTCTGCCTGGGCCGTAAGCTTCACCTTGGGATCAACCAGGCGCTCGCCATAGGTATAATCCTCAGTCTCGGTCTTACAGCCGGTGAGCAGATACTGCAAATACTGCTGGATATACTCCATATTGGTAGGCGCGGGAATGCTTGAGCCTTCGGGGATAATCGGAATTATCTGATGGGCGGGATTTTTGACGCGCAACGTAACAAAATCAAATTCCAGACGCCTTTGACCGGCATAACTTCCCCGGTCAATCTTATAGACATGGCCCTGCTTAAGGATTGCCGATAAACACTTAAACCAGGCATCATCCAAATCAAAGGCCTCGATAAAAACAGGCGTTAGCGCTTGCTCTTTTTGCCGGGAGTCCATTAACCTACCTTTTCAACAGTAGAGACATTATAATATTACATTGTTAAAAATGCAACCAAAAGATTTTATTATTCGTATCTTAGGGCTTCGATGG
>JAFGCM010000108.1 GCA_016932635.1 Candidatus Omnitrophota bacterium | reverse complement strand
TCTGGGCTTTTGCTCAGATGTAATTTTATAGGTATCGCGCGCAATCATTAACTCTTCATTCGTAGGCATAACTATAACTTGCGTCTTAAATTTATTTAATAAAGCAGACACCCCTCGCTTAATCTTGTTTCTGACATAGACCGACTTTTCTCCAATGCCCGCAGTAAAGACTAAGGCATCGCAGCCATTCATTGCGGCTAAATAAGCGCCAATATATTTTTTAATTCTATATATAAATACATCCAGCGCTATTTGGGCCCGCCTGTTGCCTTGTTTACTCAGTCTTAAGATATCGCGCATGTCGTTACTTTTTCCCGAAAGCCCTAACAGGCCGCTGGATTTATTCAATAAGGCATCGGTTTGGGCAATACTGAGATGCTGTTTTTTCATTAAGTAAAGCACCGCTGCCGGGTCAATGTCTCCGCAGCGCGTGCCCATCACCAGACCCTCCAAAGGAGTAAAACCCATTGAGGTGTCCACGGATTTTCCCCGATCTATTGCCGTAATGCTGCAACCATTGCCTAAGTGACAGCTAATAATTTTTAAGCTCTTCAGCCTCCGACCTAAGATTTTGCTGGCTGCGTAGGCTACATAGCGATGGCTGGTACCATGAAAGCCATAGCGGCGAATGCCGTATTTTTTATAGCTGGCGTAAGGCAATCCATAAAGATAGGCAAAGGCCGGCATGCTCTGGTGAAAGGCCGTATCAAAAACAGCCGCCTGAGGCAAGCGGCCAAGCAGGTGTTGGCAAGCCTGGATTCCGGCCAAATTAGGCGGGTTATGCAAAGGGGCGAGCCGGCTATATTCTTTGAGCGCCTGAATTACTTTTTTGCCAATCAGCGTGGACCGCTTGAATTTTTCTCCGCCGTGCACCACCCGATGGCCTACGGCAGCTATTTTATCCTGAGAAATCATCGCCAAATGAGTGTTCAGTATCTGCTGAATTACTGATTTTACCGATGCCTGACCGATTTTCTCCACAATGCCTTTAGCCAGGCATTTTTCTTTAGGCATATCGTAAAGCTGATATTTTACCGAAGAACTACCACAATTAAGAACAAGGATTAGCATTTTATTGCGCCCTGACCGCTGTAACCACAATAGCATCGGTAATCTCTTCCACTCCGCAACCGCGAGATAAATCGCTACCGGGTTTGGCTAAGCCCTGGATTAACGGGCCGACAACCCTGGCCCCAGCCAAACGCTGCAGGAGTTTATAGGCAATATTGCCGGCATCAAGGTTAGGAAAAATTAATATATTTGCCCGTCCGGCTATCGGGCTGTCGGGAGCTTTTATCTTGGCCACCTCCGGCACAATAGCGCTATCTAATTGCAGCTCACCATCAATAATTAGATCCTGCTTGGCTGTTTTAGCCAGTTCCGTGGCCTGTCTTACCCGGATAATCGGCTCGGCTGAACTTGAGCCTTTAGTAGAGAAACTCAACATTGCCAGGCGTGCCTGGTAATTGGTGATCTTGGTCCAAACTTCAGCTGAACTCAAGGCGATATTCGCCAGTTGTTTTGACGTAGGAGTGGGTACAATAGCGCAATCGGCAAATAAAAACAGGCCGGCTTCGCCAAAGCGCTGATCATTAATATTAATTAAAAAAGATCCGGACATGGTCATCTGATCGGCTAAACGCGGGATGCACTGTAGGGCTGCGCGCGCTACATCGGAAGTAGTATGACAAGCACCGGCCACAAAACCATCGACGGCGCCTTGGCGCACCATCATTGCCGCATAGAAGACAAAATTACTTAGTAAAAACTCCCGAGCTTGTCCTGGGGTAATACCCCGATGTTTTTGCAGCTGGGCATAAGTCTCGATATATTTTTCCTTGGCTTGGTCTTGGCTGGGTTGCAGAATCTCTACTTTACTTAAATTAATTTTATTTTTTTTGGCCAGATTGTTGATAATACCTGGCTTACCCAAAACAATAATTTTGGCCAGCTTTTTATTAGCCGTATAAGCAGCTGCCTGCAAGATGCGCAAATCTTCGCCTTCCGGCAAGACAATATTCTTTGGCTCAACCTTTGCCTGTTGATAAATTTTCTTAAATATATCCATTTAAGAAAACTAAGCCTTTCTTAACTTTAGCTTTAGCTGGCGCTCCACAAAACGAGGCACAAAGTCCTTCAGATTTGCCCCCAGCGAAGCCGCCTCTTTGATTAACTTAGAGGAAAGGTAGCAATAGGCCTCATTGGGCATCATATAAATGGTCTCGATTTCGGGTTTGAGGCGTCTATTAGTCAGGGCCATCTGAAACTCATATTCAAAATCAGAAATCATCCGCAAACCCCGCAGCATCGCCTTAGCCTTTTTTCTCTTGGCATAATTGACCAAAAGACCGTCAAAGCATTCAATACTGAGCCGGGGAATACCTTTAGTGGCAGCTTTAAGCATCTCCGCCCTCTCTGCGGATGAAAACAGCACCTCTTTTTGGGGCGCATTCGCTACACTGACAATTACCCGGTCAAATAATTGCACCGCCCGTTTAATCAAATCAATATGTCCATAGGTTACCGGGTCAAACGTGCCCGGGTAGATAGCTAATTTTTGCATAGTCACAGCCTCGCTTGATAAAAAGAAAGCGCGGTCTCTCCATACCGCCTGTTGCATACCAGCTCCAGGCCCACCAGCCTGCCCAGAGCCTCACCGGCCTGATAATGCTCAATAATTACCCAAGATTGAGGACTTAATATATCACAAAGATTAAAGTTTTTCAAGGTATTTTTTAGATTTACTTGATGATAAGGCGGGTCTAAAAACACTAACTCGAACTTTTGCTTGTGCTTACGCAGTAAATCAACTGCCTTTTGTGTTTCCCAGGGTAAAATTACAGCCGCGGCCGGCTGACCCGAGTGCTCTGGCTTAAAAGCGTAATGATATTTCAGCTCTAAGCTGTTCAGGTTCTGTTCAATCGCCTGAATACACTTTCGGTTATGCTCGACAAAATAGGCTTGTTTGGCCCCCCGGCTTAAGGCCTCCAAGCCGATATTTCCGCTGCCGGCAAAAAGCTCTAAAAAAGTAGCCCGGACAATCCGATCGCCTAAAATATTAAATAAGGCCTGTTTGACCTTTTGGGAGGTGGGGCGGATGCCCACACCCTTTGGTAGAAATAAGCTTTTATTTTTAAATTTTCCCGCTACGATGCGCATGTTTAAGCCAAAAGTAACCCTAGATTTTGGGAACGGAATTTTTCTTTGAGTTTATTACGCAAAAGTAAATGTTGGGGATCGGTTAATCGAGGGTCTTGCTTTACTAAGCTAAAGGCCTCGCTGCGGGCCAATTCCATCAACTCTAGGTCCTGCACGATATTTCCGATTTTTAACTCCGGCAGGCCATGTTGGGCCGGGCCAAAGAATCGTCCCGGGCCGCGGATATCTAAATCCTGCTCGGCTAGTTGAAATCCGTCTTGAGTATTCAGCATCGCCTCAATCCGCTGCTGGGCCGCTTCCGTCTGGGAGCTTTGAGAAACTAAAATACAATAGGAAGGGTGCACCCCTCGGCCAATCCTTCCCCTTAATTGATGCAACTGGCTCAAGCCAAATCTCTCGGCCTGCTCGATAACCATCACCGAGGCATTAGGAATATCTATGCCTACTTCGATCACGGTAGTAGCAATCAAAATATCGATTTTACGCTCTTTAAAAGCACGCATCACCTTTTCTTTTTCCTGGCTTTTTAGCTGGCCGTGAATAAGCCCCAGGCGCAAATCAGTAAACTCCTCCTTGCTCAAGCGTCGATACATCTGTGTAGCCGCCTTAAGCTCAAGAATAGGACTTTGTTTAACCAAAGGATAGACTAAAAAGGCCTGTCTGCCTTGAGCTACTTCTTCGCGCAAAAAATTATACACAGAAGCTAAGGCATCCTCTCTGACCCAAAAGGTAGAGATTGGTTTTCTTCCCTGGGGCAGCTCCTTAATCGTAGAAATATCCAAGTCTCCATAAACAGTCATCGCCAATGTGCGCGGAATGGGTGTGGCGGTCATCACCAGGCAATCAGGAGCCTTTCCTTTCTGATGCAATAACAACCTCTGAAGTACGCCGAATTTATGCTGTTCATCAATGACTATCAGCCCTAAATTCTTAAACTCTAAGTCCTCTTCAATCAGGGCATGTGTTCCGACCACAATATTGAGCTCACCGGACTTAAGCCCGATAAGCGTATTTTCTCTTGCTGAGCGGCTCATCCCGCTGACTAGCATCCCCACATTGATCTCTAAACTAAGCAATAACTTGCTTAAGCTCAAATAATGCTGTTCAGCCAGAATTTCCGTAGGCACCATCAGCGCCGCCTGAAAACCTGACTGCACGCTTAACACCATGGCATAAAGAGCTACTATGGTCTTTCCCGAGCCAACATCGCCCTGCAGCAATCTATTCATTGCCCGCGGCGAACGCATATCGGCTGCGATTTCTTTAATCGCCTGTTCTTGATGCGCGGTTAACTTAAAAGGCAGAGATTGTTTAAAACGCTCAATTAATCCACCTTCGGTTTGATGGCTGATCCCGGACTTAGTTTGGCTTTGGTGCAATTTCTTTAAAGATAAAATCAACTGCAGTAAAAAGAATTCATCAAACACTAAGCGCCGGTAGGCCGCATCCTTCTTTTCAAAATCAGCGGGAAAATGGATATAGCGGATAGCTAAAGTTAAAGGCAATAATTTGAGCCTTTGCCGGAAGTTATAAGGCAAAACATCCGGAATATAGGAATGGCTGTGTTCAAGGGCCTTGTTGACTGTACTGCGCAAATAGCGCTGATTAAGATGCGCGGTCAAAGGATAAATCGGAGTAATTCTTCCCACGTGCAGGGATGAATCTTTCCCGGAGATAAATTCAAATTCCGGAGTATTCATTTGCGGGCGCTTAACCAGCTCTACCTTGCCGTAAAGGATCACCTTTTGTCCGATTTTAAGATATTTGCTCATAAACGGCTGATTAAACCAGACTGCCTTGAGCACCCCGCTCTGATCGCGTAAGAGAATCTGAAATATCGCCATTCCCCGCCTGCTGTGCCAGAGATTTCTGCTGCTCACCTCACCCTTAACGGTCGCGTAATCTCCCGCCCGCAAGTGAGCAATCGGCAGGAAATTCCTTCTGTCTTCATATCGACGGGGAAAATAATAAAGTAAATCAGCTACCGTGTAAACCCCTAAGCGATTAAGCAGTTTAAACTTAGCCGGCCCCACGCCTTTGATATATTGCGCCGATTGTTGTAAGACTTGTTCTGTCTGCAACGTCATTTAAGCTATCTTACCTTTAGTCGAGCACTCATCTACGGTCTCAATATCAACTCGAATCAGCTTATTCACATCATTTCTCTTAGCATTGCGCACCAGCACCCGAATATAATTCTCCG
>JAFGCM010000107.1 GCA_016932635.1 Candidatus Omnitrophota bacterium | reverse complement strand
AGGGATGCTTCCCAAAGTGGATGCCTGTATCAGCGCTCTAAAAAATGGCGTGAAGAAGACTCACATTATTGACGCAAGTATTCCCCGTTCGCTACTGTTGGAAATCTTTACCGATCAGGGAATAGGGACGCAAATTGTCAAATAGTCAGCTGGTCTGTTAGTCAGCTGGTCAGCTAGTCGTAGTTATGGATGAGCAAAAAATAATAAAAGATTACGAGAAGTATGTGATGCCGACATATACCCGAAAACCCTTGGTGATTGTTCAGGGCAGGGGCTCGCGTGTTTGGGATATTGGCGGACGCGCATATTTGGACTTTTTCCCGGGCTGGGCGGTCAGCGGATTGGGTCACGCTCCTGGTGAGGTCTGTCAGGCTTTGTCCGGGCAACTAAAGAAGATTTTGCATGTGTCCAATAATTATTACAACGAGCTGCAGGGAAAATTAGCGGAACAGATTATTAAGCGTTCGTTCGATGGAAAAGTATTTTTTTGTAACAGCGGGGCAGAAGCGGTTGAGACAGCAATTAAACTGGCCAGAAAGTACGGCAACGCCAAGGGCAAATACGAAATTATTACTATGCACAATTCTTTTCATGGCCGGACCTTGGCTACTATAACTGCTACCGGCCAGGCTAAATATAAACGCGGGTTTACTCCTTTACCTAGGGGTTTCCTCCAGGTGCCCTTTAATGATTTGGCGGCCCTAAAGAAAAAGATCAGCGCTAAAACTATTGCTGTAATGTTAGAGCTGATTCAAGGTGAAGGGGGAATCAATGTCGCGCGCCCCGGCTATATTAAGGAGTTAGTTAAGCTTTGTAATCAAAAGGGCTTGCTGTTAATCTTTGATGAGGTGCAGACCGGAATGGGCAGGACCGGCAAGCTGTTTTGCTATCAGCATTATAGGCTGAAGCCGGATATAATGGTGTTAGCTAAATCTTTGGGCGGCGGGTTTCCTATCGGGGCCATCGTTGCCAGAAGAAAAATTGCCGATACCTTGAGCCCGGGGACACATGCCTCTACTTTTGGCGGTAGTCCCTTAGCTTGCGCCGCTGGTTTAGCAGTGTTTCAGGCAATAGATAAAAATAGGCTTTTGGCTAATGTTCAGGAAGCAGGCGCATATTTACATAAAAAATTAACTCATTTAAAGCAGAAATATCCGCTGATTAAAGAAATTAGAGGCTTAGGCTTAATGTTGGGGCTCGAGTTAGGCGGGCCCGGGCAATTAATCTATGAACAATGTCTGAAGCAAGGGCTATTGATTAACTGCACACATGGTAACGTTTTGAGAATAATGCCGCAGTTAGGGGTAACTAAGAAGGAAATAGACCAGGCGGTAAAGATATTAACTAGCGTGCTGGCGGGTAAAACATGAAAAGAGACCTACTTTCCATCAAGGCTTTGAAGACCGAAGAGATCGACTATTTGTTTACCTTGACCGAAGAGTTGAAGACCAAGGTGAAAGATTCGAGCAGTGCCTTAAAAGGTAAATCCCTAGGCTTAATTTTTCAGAAGCCGTCTCTACGCACCAGGGTCTCATTTGAAGTAGCGATGAACCAGCTGGGCGGGCATGCGCTTTATCTTGCTCCGGAAGATATCAAGTTTGGAACCAGAGAAGCAATGAAAGATTTTGGCAGCGTGCTTTCCCGTTATTTAGACGTGTTGGTAGTAAGAACTTTTTTGCATCAGCAGTTGGAGGAGTTGGCTGCCCAAGCGGCTATTCCGGTGATTAACGGCCTGACTGACCTTCTGCATCCCTGTCAGGCCTTAAGCGATTTATATACTATCAGGGAGAAGAAAGGTTATCTTAAAGGAATTAACCTGGCCTTTATCGGTGACGGAAATAATGTAGCGCATTCCTTGCTATATGGATGCGCCAAAACCGGTGTCAACTTAACCGTAGCTTCTGCGCCTAAGTTTGAGCCCAAAAGTGAAATTGTCAGGCAAGCCCAGGAAATGGCTCAAAGTAGCGGTGCCAAAATCAGCTTGACCAATCAGCCCCAGGCCGCCGCTTCCGGTGCCGATATAATTTATACGGATGTCTGGACCAGTATGGGTAAAGAAGCCGAATACAAAAGAAGAAAAAAGGCTTTCCAGAAGTTTCAGGTCAACCAGGAGCTTGTTGCGCTGGCGAAACCGGATTGTTCGGTAATGCATTGTCTGCCTGCGCACCGCGGAGAAGAGATTACCGACGCAGTAATTGACGGGGCGCATTCGATCGTGTTTGATCAGGCGGAAAACCGCATGCATGTGCAAAAGGCAATTCTTTTGTTTTTATTAGGAGGAGATTAATGAAAAAGGTAATTCTGGCATATTCCGGCGGATTGGATACATCCTGCTGTGTGGCCTGGTTGAAACAACAAGACCTCGATGTGATAACTTATACTGCCGATTTAGGCGGGGAGCAGGATTTTGCCCATTTGAAGAAAAATGCTAAAAGCTGCGGGGTGAGTAAAGTTTATATCCAGGATCTTAAAGCTAAATTTTTAACAGAGTTTGTATTTCCGGCCCTCAGAGCGGGGGCAATTTACGAGGGGAAATACCCTTTGGCTACCGCATTAGGCAGGCCGTTAATTGCCGAAGGCTTAGTTGAGGTGGCGCACCGAGAAAGGGCCGAATATATTGCTCATGGGTCGACCGGAAAAGGTAATGACCAGGTCAGATTAGAAGTATCGGTTGGCGCCTTAGATAAGAATTTAAAGACCATTGCCCCTTTAAGAGAGTGGCACTTAAAGACCAGAGCAGAAGAGATAGAATACGCCAACAGCCAAGACATTAAAGTTGCGGTAAGCAAAAAGAGCCCCTACAGCGTAGATATGAATCTTTGGGGCCGCAGCATCGAATGCGGGGTCTTGGAGGACCCGACCCTTGAGCCTCCGGAAGAAATATTTCAACTGACTAAAAATCCGCTGAAATGCGCTAATAAGCCGACTTATATCTGGATCGATTTTGCTCAAGGCATACCGATAAAATTAAACGGAAAATCTTTTTCTGCGGTCGCCTTGGTAGCTAAACTTAATAAATTAGCCGGTGCCTGTGGAGTGGGTAGGATTGATCTGGTGGAAAACAGGCTTGTAGGCATCAAAAGCAGGGAAATTTATGAGGCCCCGGCAGCAGTGGTATTACATCTAGCCCATCAGGAGCTGGAGAGATTGGTGTTAGATAAAGAAACTACCCAGTTTAAAAGGATAGTAGCGGAAAAATATGCCCAGCTCGTTTATAACGGCCTCTGGCATTCACCCCTGAAGAGGGCCTTGGATAAGTTTGTGGAAAAGACTCAAAAGAAAGTTAGCGGCCAGATTAGGCTGAAGCTATATAAAGGAAGCTGCGTTTGCGTAGGCAGGAAATCGCCTCACTCGCTGTATAAGAAAGAGCTGGCTACCTACGAGGCCGGCGACCAGTTCGACCGCTCCGCAGCCGAAGGCTTTATCAAGATTTGGGGCTTACCCTATAAATAAAAAGGAAAATTAAATGGCAAAACTGTGGGGTTCCAGGTTTAAGAAAAAGACGAATTCGCTGGTGGAAAAGTTTAGCTCAAGCATTGGCTACGATTATAAATTAGCTAAGTATGACGTCTTAGCCAGTATTGCCCAGGCCCAAATGTTGGGGAAAGCCAGAATCATCTCCGTAAGAGATAGCGCCAGGATTGTGCAGGCATTGAGAGTGATGCTTAAGCAAATAGAACAGGGCAGTTTTGTCTTTGATAAAAAGGCCGAAGATGTGCACACTAATATCCAAAATGCCTTAAAGAAAAAAATCGGCCAGGTTGCTAAAAAACTGCATACGGCCAGAAGCAGAAATGACTTAGTGGCAACAGACTTAAGAATGTACGCCAAGGAAGAAATCAGAAATCAAAAATCAAAGATCAAATATTTACAGCTCGTTCTGGTAGAATTCGCCAAAAAAAACATAAAAGTCATTATACCCGGCTTTACGCACTTGCAGCATGCTCAAGCCATCTCTTTAGCCCATCAGCTTCTGGCTTATGTAGAGATGCTGGAAAGAGACCAGCAGAGGCTTAGCGATGCCTACAAAAGATGCGATGTTTTACCTCTGGGCTCAGCGGCTTTAGCCGGGACAACCTTGCCGATAAACAGAAATTATCTGGCTAAACTTCTGGGCTTTAGTAAAGTTTCTGCCAATAGTATTGACGCTGTTTCAGACAGGGATTTTGTTTTGGAAATTTTATCCGCGTTGTCTATTTTGTCGATGCATCTGTCGAGAATGGCCGAAGATTTTATTTTGTGGGCCAGCCCCGAATTTGGCCTGTTGGAATTGGATGAGAGTTTTTGCACCGGCTCAAGTCTGATGCCGCAGAAAAGAAATCCCGACGTTTTGGAATTAATCAGGGCAAACGCCGGGACTGTATACGGAAATCTTTTGGCCTTATTAACTACGTTTAAAGGTCTGCCGCTTTCCTATAATCGCGATATGCAGTTGGATAAGCCGGCTTTCTTTAATTCTTTAGAGAGCCTCAGCGCAGGCTTAGAGGTATTCAGCGAATTAGTCAAGTGCTGCGGGATAAATTCCAATCAGGCCTTGATGTTGAGCTCTGATGAGTTACTTTGCGCTACGGATTTAGTGGATTATTTGGTTAGAAAGGGAGTGGCTTTTCAAGAGGCGCATAAAATTGTCGGCAAAATTGTAGCTTTTACGCAGGAGAGGAAGCTGTTTCTTTCTGAAATTCCTCCGGAAAAGTGGAAACAATTTTCCGGACGTTTTGAAAAAGATGTTTATGGTTTATTAAATGCCCAGGCTTCTGTTGAGGCAAAAAGGTCTTTTGGCGGGACGTGTTTGGTTAATATCAAGCGAGAACTTAGCAACTGGAAGAAAAGGTTGAAAAAATAAAATGCACGAGTTTCACTACCGGGGAAATAAATTGTATTGCGAGGGTGTAGAGATTAGCCGAATCGCTGAAAAATTCGGTACGCCGCTTTATATCTACAGCCGCAAGACCTTATCCGACCATTACCGCAAGATCGCTCAGGCCTTTCGCAGCCTCAAACCCTTGATTTGTTTTTCGGTGAAGGCAAATTCAAACCTGGCCGTGCTGAAGGTGCTAGCAAATCTTGGGGCCGGGATGGATGTGGTCTCGGGGGGTGAGTTATATCAAGCCCTGAAGGCTGGAGCCGCGCCGAAGAAAATAGTTTATGCCGGAGTGGGTAAAAGCAAGTCAGAAATCGCTCAAGCTGTTCGGGAGGGGATTCTGTTTTTCAACGTTGAGTCTCTGCCTGAGTTAGCCTTGATCGATCAGGTAGCCGGGCAGCTGCATAAAAAGGTCAACGTGTGTTTAAGGATAAATCCGGATATCAATCCCCATACGCACAGATTTATTACTACAGGCAGGGTGCTGAATAAATTCGGCTTAGATATGCAGACTGCCGAAGATATATTTTTGCGGCGCAGTATCTTTTCTAATTTGAATTTAATCGGCTTACATATCCATATTGGTTCGCAAATCACCGAACCTAAGCCTTTTGTCCAGGCAATTAAAAAAGCCTTAAGGTTAATCACGCGTCTAAAAAATAGTCACGTTGCGCTGAAATATTTTAATATCGGCGGAGGCTTGGGGATAGTCTATCACCGGGAACATCCGCAGACAGCAAAAGAGTTTGCCGCTGCGGTGCTTGGGCTCTTGCAAGGCACAGGCCTAAAGGTCATTCTTGAGCCAGGTCGGTTTATTGCCGGCAACAGCGGAATTTTAGTTACCCGTGTAGTGTACATTAAGAAGACCGAGCATAAAGACTTTGCCATTGTTGATGCCGGGATGAATGACTTGATCCGCCCGGCTTTATACGACGCCTACCACGAAATTTTGCCCGTAATCAAGACCAGCCGACCAGCCGACCAGCCGACCAGCCGACCAAAATATGATATTGTGGGTCCGATTTGTGAAAGTGCTGATTTTCTGGCTAAAGATAGAATTCTGCCTAATTTGCAAGCGGGAAATTTGTTGGCTGTGATGGGCGCGGGGGCTTATGGTTTTACTATGTCCAGTAACTACAATTCCCGCTTGAGAACTTGCGAGATTTTGGTGGAAGGAAAGAGATTCTTCTTGGTCCGGAAAAGAGAAACTTACCGCGATTTAATTAGACAGCAAATTATTCCGCGTAATTTAAGATGAAGATGAACAAGATTGACTTTGCCAAAGCCGTGGCTTCCGGCAACGACTTCATTATTATCAATAGGATCGGCCGAGTTGCCGAGTCGCTGGAGAGCCGAGCAGTCAGTAAACTAGCTAAAGAACTTTGTCAGCGCAAATTTTCGGTGGGCGCTGATGGCCTACTTTTACTTGATTCTGCAAAACAGGCCGATGTTAAGATGCGTATTTTTAATCCGGACGGAACTGAGGTCGAGATGTGTGGAAATGGGGCGCGTTGCCTGGCGTTATACGCAGCCCAGGAAAAAATTTGCGACAGCAAAATGATAATTGAAACTCAAGCCGGGGATTTACAGGCTGAAGTCAGAGGGGACAAAGTACAGATCAAGATGTCTCGACCAAAAGACTTAAAACTAAAATTTGATTTAGATGTCGATGGTCAAATTTATAGCGCTAATTTTATTAATACCGGCGTGCCGCATCTGGTCTGTTTTGTGCAGGACTTAGAGAATGTGGATGTTCAGAACCGCGGCCGGGCCATCCGCTATCACCGGGAATTTGCGCCCGAAGGCACTAACGCCGATTTTGTTGAGGTCTTGGATAAAGACCATATCCGGATCAGGACTTATGAACGCGGGGTCGAGCAAGAGACCCTGGCCTGCGGGACCGGTTGTGTGGCGGCAGGAATAATCACCGCTTATAGCCTGCAACAAGATCCACAAGGTGAATTCAAGGTT
>JAFGCM010000106.1 GCA_016932635.1 Candidatus Omnitrophota bacterium | reverse complement strand
TCTTATGCACCACGGGTTGTTCAGAGACTTTAGTTAAATCATCGCGGTATAAAGTGATATCCAGGATGCCCACCGGCACCTTGGTCTTTTCGATCTGCTCAATATAGCCGGCAATCCGCTCAGCCAGAAGGTCCCCGCGGTTACGAATGCCGACCAGGGCTAAATCTCCGGTGCCTTTATTCTTCTCGATGATTTCGTGGGCAATGCGCGTTAAGGCGCGCTTTAGCTGTTCTTGATCCATAATCTTGGCTTTTTCTTTCAAGGCCATAAAGCTCTCCGGGCAGAAAAAAACCTTACCGCTATTTTGGTAAGGTCTTATTATTGTTTAAGTTATGATTCATGTGCTACTCCTTTTCCCGCCTCGCCGGACGGGCTTAAAAGGCTGCTTAATTGTGTCTTGAATATACCACAGATTCTTAAATTTGTCAAGGGCTATTTCGTAGATAAATCCTGAAACGGCTCGTGGCCTTTTAGGCCTTCGAGAGCAGGAACCAAATAAATATTCTCCCAAAGAAAGCTGGGGTACAATTTGATGTTGAGTAATTTGGCTTCTTGCGAGTCCTGCTCTAAAATAACCATGGCCTTATCTTTTTTAGCATCGAGCTTGGCTAAGGATAGACCCAGCGCAGCCACTGCCTCTGCGGTAGTTTTGTCCTTGCGCAACAGTAAAAAATCCCAGAATTTATCCGGGTAATACTCTTGGATGACGATTTGCCTGAGGCTATCTTTAATATCTTCGGGCCCATATGTTGAACTTACGCCAAATTCATCAAATTGGGCTTCATACCTTATTTTTAGCTTGATATCCAGTTTGTTTTCCCGGATAAAATTAATCAGCTTTTCTTCGGCTTCTTTACAGGCAGAGCAGCGGTTCAGCACAAAGATATCTATCCGCTGGGCTAAGGTCTTGCGCCCCAGCCAAAGTACCTCAGCCATTCTTAACATTTTATCGGGAATCACATAATGGCCGCGGTTTTTCTCAACCATTTCATTCTTGACCATATGAAAAAAAGAATCCTGAAGCGCCAGGTTATCGCTAAAGATAACATAGGGGATAAACTTAATTTCTAATTCGGTAATGAGCTGCTGCGCTGCCTCTGATTGATAATCAAGATAGACCGGTTGGGCCTCGGGCAGTAAGGCCTGGATGCTGTTTTGTAATACTGTATGCACGGGTTCAAGCTCTGGTGACGAAATTAGGGTGTAACTTAACACCTGCCTAAGAGGTTGGGCCTCGTTCTGCGCCGGCGCCGGTTGAGTCCTAATTATAGTCAGGACCAGGAAAAATAAAAATATTGCCCTCACCTTCATTGCTGCTTTCTCCCCCTGATTAAAATAACGAATTCGCCGCGGGGCGGATGTTCCGTAAAATGCGCCAAGAGAGCCTCAGGGCTACCCCTTTGGATTTCTTCAAATTTTTTAGTCAGCTCTCTAGCTATAATAATATCACGCTCACCTAAAACCTGCAAGATGTCTTTTAAAGATTTTAGCAAACGGTGCGGCGATTCATAAAAGATTACGGTTCTTTCTTCTTTGGCAATGACAGTCAAGCTTCTTTTGCGCGCTCCGGACTTAACCGGCAGATAACCCTCAAAACTGAAGCTATCCGAAGGCAAGCCTGATAATACCAGGGCGTTGATTAAGGCGCAGGCGCCCGGAATGGCTGTGATCGCAATATCATTCTCCAAGGCTAATTGAATTAGCCGATACCCGGGATCGGAAATGCCCGGCGTGCCTGAGTCGGTAACCAAGGCAATGTGCTTACCCTGTTGCAACAGGCGCACTAGATACGAGCCTTTGCTCAATTTATTGTGCTCAAAGTAGCTGGTCAGCGGCGTATGGATGTTGTAGTGGGTGAGCAGGTTGCGGGTATGGCGGGTGTCTTCGGCGGCAATTAAGTCTACGGCCTGTAAAGTTTCCAGGGCGCGCAGGGTAATGTCTTTTAAATTGCCGATGGGAGTAGCAACAATATATAGCATATACTTCCTTTTTGGCGCCAGCTGTCGGCTCTGCGCGCGCTGCTACTTGTACCTGTTTCCTAACTTCTGTCAATAATTTGGGGGGAAACAGGTACCATAAGGCAATGGTTATTCTACCGTGACGCTCTTCGCCAGGTTCTTAGGCTGGTCGATGTCGCAGCCGCGCCTGGCCGCGATATAATAAGCCAAAAGCTGTAGAGGAATAACGGTTAACAGCGGCGAAAACAGCTCCGCCACCTTAGGGATATAAATTACGTGGTTGGAGTGGTGCGGCACTAATTTATCGCCGGCGGTAGCTATAGAAATAACAATGCCCTTGCGGGCCTTAATCTCTTGGATGTTAGAAAGCATCTTATCGTAAACGCGCGACTGCGGCGTAATGCAAACTACGGGAAGATGCGGATTAATTAAGGCAATAGGCCCGTGCTTCATCTCACCGGCGCCATAGCCTTCAGCGTGAATGTAAGAAATTTCCTTAATCTTTAAGGCGCCTTCTAAGGCGGTGGGGAAATTTAACGAACGTCCCAAATACAAAAAGCCAAATGAATGATAATACTTGCGCGCGCACTGCAAAATTACTTTTTTGTTGTTAAGCGTCTGCTCTAAAAGCCTGGGCATATCCTCTAATTCAGCAATATATTGTTTGAGCTTGGATGGGCTTAAGCTATTGCGCAGCTTGGCTAAATAAAAAGTCAAAAGGTAAAGCACCGCCAGCTGGCAGGTATAGGCCTTGGTCGAGGCTACCGCCATCTCCGGCCCGGCGTGGGTATAAATTACGGCATCGGATGCGCGGGGAATGGAACTGCCTAAGACATTGCATATAGAGAGGATCTTGGCGCCGCAGGCCCGGGCATGACGCACACCGGCTAAGGTATCCGCGGTCTCGCCCGACTGGGTAATGGCAATAACAAAAGTTTTATCGTCGAGAATAGGGTTGCGGTAACGAAACTCGCTGGAGATATCTACTTCAACCGGAATCCGGGCGTATTCCTCCAGGAGATATTTACCCACAAGCCCTGCGTGCCAGGCCGTGCCACAGCTGATAATCATTATCTTTTGCATTGCCGCTAAGGTCTTCTCTAAGGGCTTTAATTCAGGCAGAACAATGGCGTCCTTTTCTGTTGAGATTCTGCCCATTAAAGTATTAGCGATAGCCTTAGGCTGCTCATAAATTTCTTTGAGCATAAAGTGTTTATAGCCCTGTTTCTCCGCTTGAGAAATATCCCAATTAATCCGAGTGGCCTTTTTGGAGACTTCAATCCCGTTAAGATCAGTTACCTTAAATCCGTCCTTAGTCAAAATCGCAAGTTCCTTCTCATCCAAAAACACGATATCTTTAGTATAATCTAAAATTGCGGGCACATCTGAAGCAAGGAAATATTCATTCTTGCCTAAGCCTATAATCAAAGGACTGCCTAAACGCGCGCCCACAAGCTTTTCTGGCTCCCTTTTGGAAATAACTCCTATAGCGAAAGAACCCCGTAATTTAGCCAAAGCTTTCCTTACTGCTTCCTCTAAAGGTTGATTCCGATAAAATTCCTCAATAAGATGTGCGATTACCTCGGTATCGGTCTGGCTTCTAAATTTATGACCCTTCTTAATCAGTTCACTCTTTAGTTGTTCGTAATTTTCTATAATCCCATTGTGCACTAAAGCAATCTCGCCCTTACAATCTAAATGGGGATGGGCATTAACCTGATTGGGGGCTCCATGGGTGGCCCAACGACTATTGTGTTGGAGTACGCCGTTACCAATAAAATTAGAAGTAGGATTAACTTCTAAATCATAAACAACGCTGTAAGGAGAACGCAATTGAGTAATCACGGGCTTCACCCAGACAAAATCCGAATCTAAAAATTTACCGACAAATTTTTTTATTTCTAAAGCCCGATCGTTCCCCCTCTGCTCAATCTTATCTATAATTTTACGAAGTCGATAATTAGTTACATAAGAGTTGTTGACCCATAAATTTATCTTATGCCTCTTGAGCCCGCGCGGTTTCAGATAATTGTTATAAAAAAAGTCCATCCTCATAGGGAAAGAAAAGTGTTTGACGGTTTTGCCTGTCATATTTTTTATCAAAGACAAGACTTTAGCTTGTTTTAGCCGGGAGGAGAATCCGATGAGTTTATAAAAATTTTCTATTGATTCTCTATCATTTATGCTTAACCGATAACAATTATTCCATTTTTTTATTTTGCTTATGCTTTTGTTGTAAGTAGAGAGCACCCCGAATCTTAGAAGAAAAAGTTGCATTTTTTGAATTATATCCTTACTGGTCATGCCAATGGATACCTGGCCGGCTTGTAGCCCCACGCTGCCCTCAGCGTCGAATATTCCTCTTATTAGTTTGGCGATTGCATCATTAGGCAAGCTACCTACAAAGTCGGGCAAATCTTTTTTAGACATTGGCAACGCTAAAGTGGGAAAATTTTTCCTAAACCAATTGGCCAGGAATCTACTGCTAATTACAAATTCGTAATGTCCTTTTCTCTTTTTTAAACTGCTATTTATATTGAACGCCTCTTTGAACAGGGATTGATAAATCCTACAAATCTCCTCATTGCTTTCTTTAAATCTAATCATCCGCTCCGCGATATGCCCGTCGCCGATAAAATAACCTAAAATCTGCATAAGCTTATCAGTGATAAAGTCGGGCAGACATACATCATTGGTAATAAAATTTTTGGATATAAACAACTTTGGAGAAAATTCAAGATTATAACATTTCAACAATCGCCTAAGTCTGCGTTCTTCTATAGAAAGCCTTCCGCCTTTTTCAATTCTTTTAATATAAGCGGCTTTTACGCCCGTTAAGCTTTCGACTACTTTGAAAGAATGCCCTTTCATCTTTCTATATTGTCTTAATTTGCCTCGGCCAAAGGCAGATACAATAAAATGCTTCTCTACCGGAACCTTCTTGAGCTTGTGAACTCTGCTGTTTTTGACTGAGGGAATTCTGCGCGGTATGGCGATTAATTCGCCGGTTATCTCCTTTACCTTCTTTTCCGTTATTTCTCCCGAAGGTTTGGCGGCAAAAATCCGGTGTTCGCCAGTTGCCACAAAAGAAAAATAAGGAGTTTTTATTTCATATAGGGCATTTGGTGACTTATGACAAAAGACTTTGATTTTATTAGAATTCCTGCATAGAAAATTCTCCATATCTACGGAAATCACACTCTCCCGGTTAACTAACTCTGAGAGCTTCTTGAGTCTGCCGTCGGCTAAAAATACATAGGTATCCGGAGCCAAACAATGCCCGATGCCCAAGGAGCCCGTTAAAGGTTTCCTTTGTAAGAGCCGCTCTAAATCTTTCACTCTTCCTGGGAGCTTGCGCACCGAAAGTGTTCTTTTATTCTTCTCCAAAATTAGAGACATCCCTGCCGAATCATACCCTCTGTATTCTAAACGCTTAAGTCCATTTAAGAGTATGGGCTGGGCCTGCTTTTCGCCAATATACCCGACTATTCCGCACATAAACAACTTTCCCTTCAACCAAGGTCAATTGGACATTAAAATTTTTATCAAAGATGACTAAATCGGCGTCTTTGCCTACGGCCAAGCTCCCCTTGCGCCTATCTATCTTCAACACCTTAGCCGGATTAAGAGTTACTAATCGCACTGCCTCCGGTAAAGTTATATCCAAAAACTTAACCGCATTTTTCAGGGCCTGATTGAGCTTGAGGGCTGTTCCGTATAGGGTGCCCTTTTTCAATCTAAACACTAAGCCTGCGCGCTTTTTAGCCGGGTATTTTTGCGCGGCTGTTGAATCGGTGACCAGCATCACCTGATTCAGGCCTTTGCAGGCAAGTAGTAATCTCAAGGCAACCGGATGTACATGTATTCCGTCGGCAATTACCTCGCAAGAAACGCGTTCGTCCGTGAGCACCGCGCCTAAGGCGCCAGGATCGCAATGGTCAAAGGCGCGCATCCGATTAAAGGTATGTGTCGCGTGCGTTGCGCCAGCGCCTATCGCTGTTTCAGTTTGTGCGTAGGTAGCGCCTGTATGCCCGATGGAAGAAACAATGTTGTGCCTGTTCAAAAGTCGAATCAGCCGAAGCGTTCCTTTTAGCTCCGGCGCCAAAATTAAAATCTTTAAACTGCCCCGGGCCGCTTGAATTATTCTCTGGGCCTCCTCGATATCCGGGGCCCGCAGCAATTTTCTCGGCAAGGCCCCGCAAAAGTCCCGATTTAAAAACGGCCCTTCCAAGCGAATACCTAAACACCGGGCGCCCTTGAGTTCAGCCAAGGCTGCTTGAGTCTGGCGGATATTGTTTAAAAGAGCTTTTGGTGCGCCCGGATGCAGTGTAGCCAAAAAAGAGGTCGTGCCGCCGGCTATTTCCCGACGTGAGATTGCGGCAATGTCGCCGTGAATATGCAAATCAATAAAACCGGGGCTAAGAAAATATCCTCGGGCGTTGATGCCCCGAGCGCAGCGGGAAGCTAATTTACCTTTAGCGATGGCCGCGATCCGGCCCCCTTGCACCACTACCGTGCCGCGCGGAATGATTTGATCCGGCAAAACAAGCTGGGCATTAGTAATATATAATCTTTCCACTATTTCTTCTATCAAATTGCACTCTTTGCTCCCCGTTATTATACCAGAAACTGGTCTGCTGTAAAGGCTTATTTGGGCTTATGATAGAAAATAAGTGTCTGTCCCTATTTCCTATCGGACCTAGTTACCCGCTTGACACTTCCTATTTTCATATGGTATAATTTTTGTGTGGCAAATATATTATGGCTGGCAACTTCTAAATCTGGTAAAGAAATTCGACTGACCGCAAAGGTCTGGTATGATAAAATTCTTTCAGGGCATCCGGAATTATCTATTCTGCCAGAATACCTAGAAGAATTACGTAAAGTCATTGAAGACCCGGAATATATTGTAGAAGGCTGGCAACAGGAACTACTATCTTTACGCTGGTGCGAAAACGCACCCAAGAATCCCAAATATCTATGTGCAGTGTATCGTGAATACGAAAGAGAAGGATTTGTCATCACTGCCTTTTTTATCTCAAGATACGGTAAGTTGCTAAGGAGGAATGTAATATGGCGCAAGCAAACATTATAGCAAAAACTAAACTTAGCTATGATACAGAAAGCGATGTGCTTTATATAAACTTTGACCTACCCCAATCCGCTGACGACAGCGATATCACTGACGAAGGTGTGGTTATTCGGCTTCGCGACAACAAGATCGTGGGCCTGACCATCCTTAACGCTACTAAAGTTTTGGTATAAATTCATTTCTAGTAAATAGGGACAGACACCTATTTTTTATCTTGTATCTGTTTTCTCGGTCTGCCCTTTGTTTTTACTATGAGGGGCCGCTTTAATA
>JAFGCM010000105.1 GCA_016932635.1 Candidatus Omnitrophota bacterium | reverse complement strand
GTAATTGTTCAGGTGGCTTAAGCGGCCCGGCGATAAAACCTCAGGCCCTCTGGATGGTGAGAGCCGTATTTCGGGCAGTGCGAGTTCCTATTATCGGCATGGGCGGGATTATGCAGGCCCAGGATGCTGTAGAATTTTTTATTTGCGGCGCTTCCGCTGTAGCCGTAGGCACGGCCAACTTTGTCAACCCCCGCGCCTCAATAGAAATCCTCGAGGGAATTAGAAAATATTTAGCCAAAAATAAAATAAAGAATATTAAACAATTGGTGGGTAAACTTAAAGCGTGAGCGGACACTCAAACCTCGCGCCAAAAGGAGCTTATGCTAATCGTAGCTATAGATACGGATAATTTGCAGGTTGCCGAAGAGTTGGTAGATAAACTTGTTTCGGTGGTAAAGATTTTTAAAGTAGGCAGCCAGCTGTTTACTGCCTGTGGGCCGCAGGTATTGCAGATGATTACGCAAAAAGGCGCGCAGGTATTTTTAGATTTGAAGTTTCATGATATCCCCCATACCGTCAGCCACGCCGTAGAGGCAGCCTGCCGGTATAATCCGCTAATGCTCACGATACACACTCTTGGAGGCAGCCAGATGTTGCGCGCAGCAGTTGCTGGGCGCAATCATGCAGGCTCCAGCACCAAGCTCCTGGGCGTAACTATCCTGACCAGCTTAGATAAAGGCCAATTAGAGGAAATAGGTCTATCGGCCAGCGTTAATGAAGAAGTGCTCTGTTTGGCTCAAATGGCCCAGGGCGCTGGATTAGATGGAGTGGTGGCCTCGCCGCAAGAAGCGGGATTGCTGCGGCCAAGCTTAGGCAAAGATTTTATTATTGTTTGCCCGGGAATTAGGCCAAGCGGGCCGATGGATGACGACCAGAGGCGTACCATGCAAGCCAAGAATGCGATTGCCGCCGGGGCTGATTATTTAGTGGTCGGCCGGCCGATTACCCAAAGCCCAGATCCGCTGGCAGCAGCAAATAAAATACTTGAGGAGATTGTTTAAAAAATGGTCGCTGTCCCCATTATCCTATTATGAACACAGAGCAGGTAATGAAAATTTTTCAGCAAAACGCGGCGTTGTTAAGCGGACATTTTTTGCTCTCCGGCGGTCTGCACAGCGAACAATACCTGCAGTGCGCCCGAGTACTGGAAAACCCGCAAATCTCCGAACAGCTGGCGCGCAGCCTATCAGCAAAGTTTCAGGATCAGCGGATCAACACGGTAATCGGCCCGGCAACGGGCGGGATAATTCTGGCTTATGAGTTGGCCAGGGCCTGGGGCGCGCGGGCTTTGTTTGCCGAAAGAGAAAATGGGCAAATGGGTTTACGCCGGGGGTTTTCTTTGTCGCCTCGGGATCGCGTAGTGGTAGCCGAGGATGTGATTACAACCGGCGGTTCCGTAAAAGAGGTTATTGAATTAGTCCAGGCCCGCGGCGCGCAATTAATCGGCGTGGCCGCTTTAGTCGATAGAAGCGCAGCAGATATAGATTTTGGCGTCCGCTGCGCAACTTTGCTTAAATTAAAGATTCAAAATTTTACTCCGGAAAATTGCCCGCTTTGCCGGCAAGGAATTAAACTGGTTAAGCCCGGCAGCAGAGACCCGGACGCAAAATAATTTGCCTTTACCTAAGCAGTGGCGTATAATATCAACTATCGATATTGGAGGAAGTGATGGCGGAAGACATCAAAGGCTTAATCGATAAAATACAGAAAGAAGGCATGCAGGCCGCCCAGCAAAAAGCTAAAAATATAGAAGGCCAGGCCGAGCAAAAAGCTAAAGAGATTATTACCAGCGCCGAAAAACAGGCCCAAAAACTCATTGAGGAAAGCCAGACGCGTATTGCCACGATGGAACAACGCGCCCAGGCTACGCTTAAGCAGGCGGGACGGGACCTGTTGCTTTCCTTAAGGGCAGAGTTGAATGCGCTCTTGGACAAGCTGGTGGCTCAGGAAACAGCGAGCGCCCTAGGCCCGGATGAATTGAGTAAAATTATCACCGAGCTGATTAAAGGAGCCACCAAGGATTTATCCCGCGAAATAGTTATTACGCTTAAGCCGGGCGAGCTAAATCAGCTGGCTAAGACTTTTCTGCACAAATTATCCCAAGAGGTAAAAAAGGGAATTACCTTACGGCCGTCCGGGGAAATCACCGGTGGCTTAACTATCAGCTACGACGGCGATAAATCACATTACGATTTTACCGACCAGGCCATGGCCGCCTACTTAACTGCTTTCCTGAAGCCGAAGCTGGCCGAGGTGTTAGGGCAGGCAGCTTCCGGCAGCAAGAAAAAATAAAGATTGCTACGATGCCCCAATACTATATTTATTTAATATCCAGCCTGCCCGTGCTTGAGTTTGGCGCGGCGCCCCCATTTTCTTGGAGTGAATTTCTGAAAATCTGCACAGGAAAAATACCGGAAGCGGATCTGGCCTTGCTGGAAAAAGCTTCTACAAATACTGAAAGCCACCCAGTTGCGGCGATGAGCGCTACCTTCAGCCGTTGGCGCTTATTTGATACGGCCTTAAGAAATGAATTAGTCAAGATTCGCTCTGCCCGTAAACACATTGACCCAGAAAAATATTTACGCCACAACGGCTATGCCGATCCCCTGATTGCGCATATCGCGATGAATGCCTACAGGATGAGCTCGGTCTTAGAGGCTGAAAAGATGCTTGATCAGGCCAGATGGCAGTTCTTGGAGGAGTTGGGCTTAGGGCATTATTTCGACCTGGACTACTTACTGCTTTATGCCCAGAAGCTGTTTATCTTAGAGCGTTGGCAGAAAATCCGCAGCTCCGACGGCCAAGCGTTGCTTGATCGGGCATTAAGTTAAACATGGGACTTTAGATGCCAGAAAAAAGGTTAGGACAGATTACCAGGATTAGCGGGAATATGGTGGCTGTGGATGTGCCTGGTTTTGTGGTACAGAATGAGGTGGCCTATATTATGCATGGCCCAGAGCGCCTGAAGGCCGAAGTCATCCGCGTCCGGGGCAAGAACGCCGAGCTTCAGGTTTACGAGAGCACGGTAGGACTAAAGGTAGGCGAGCAGGTAGAATTTAGCAATGAACTGCTTTCGGTTGAGCTGGGTCCGGGCCTACTGGGCCAGATTTTTGACGGACTGCAAAATCCCCTGCCGCAATTAGCGGAAAAATACGGATTTTTTCTCAAGCGCGGCGTCTATCTTGAGGCCCTGCCGGATGAGAGCAAGTGGGAGTTTACGCCCCTGGCTAAAAAGGGCACGCGGCTTTTAGCCGGAGAAAAATTGGGCTTGGTCCAGGAAAAAATATTTCAGCACTTTATTATGGCGCCGTTTCATCTGCAGGGCAATGTCTTGGAACTCCAGAGTATAGCCGGAAAAGGAAAATATAATTTGAAACAGCCGATCGCCCAATTAAAAGATGAAAACGGCAAACTCCACCCGGCTTTTTTACAGCAGGTCTGGCCGGTAAAGCTGCCTATTTCTGCTTATGCCGAAAAGCTTAAACCCACTCAAGCCTTAGTGACTAGGATGCGTACCATCGATTCTCTGTTTCCTGTGGTCCGGGGCGGGACCTATTGCATCCCCGGCCCTTTTGGGGCCGGTAAGACCGTGCTGCAGCAGCTGACCAGCCGGCACGCCGAGGTTGATATAGTAGTTATTGCCGCCTGTGGAGAGCGGGCCGGAGAAGTGGTGGAGACCTTGCGCACCTTTCCGCAAATAATCGATCCGCGCACCAAGAAACCCTTAAGCGAGCGCACCGTAATTATCTGCAATACCAGCTCAATGCCGGTAGCCGCCCGGGAATCAAGCGTCTATACTGCCGTGACGATTGCCGAATATTACCGGCAGATGGGGTTAAATGTTTTGTTGTTAGCCGATTCCACCTCGCGCTGGGCCCAGGCGATGCGCGAGATGTCCGGCCGCTTAGAGGAGATCCCCGGAGAGGAGGCCTTTCCGGCGTACCTGGAGTCGCGGATTGCCTCATTTTACGAACGTGCCGGCAGCGTCCGGCTGCACGACGGCAGTATCGGCTCGGTGACCATCGGCGGGACCGTCAGCCCGGCCGGAGGAAACTTTGAAGAGCCTGTTACCCAGGCAACCTTGAAGGTGGTGGGGGCGTTTCACGGACTTTCCCGCGAGCGCTCGGATGCCCGTCGCTATCCGGCTATTGACCCGCTGATCAGCTGGAGCAAATATCCCGGCTTTATTGAACAGCAGCAAGTTACCTCCGCACAGCAAATCTTACGCAAGAGCCACGAGGTCGCCCAGATGATGAAGGTGGTGGGAGAGGAAGGCACTGCCCTCCCTGATTATATAGATTATCTTAAGGGTGAGTTCTTTGATTTTGTCTATCTGCAGCAAAATGCCTTTGACCAGGTGGATGAGGCTAGCTCCGAGGAAAGACAGAAATTCATCTTTAATTTTATCAATCAAAACGTCTTTACCGCGGAATTTGAATTTACCGATAAGGAACAGGCCCTGCATTTTTTTCAGAAATTGAGACAACTGTTTCGCAGCTGGAATTCCCTTGAATACAAGAGCAAAAAATTTCAGGAAGAGCAAAATGTGATTTCCGCGCTGATTAAGGAAAACCTGAAACAAAAGAAGGAAAAGGTCCTTGCGTAAAGTCTATACAGAAATTATTCAGATTGCCGGAGACGTGATTACGGTAGAGGCCTCTGGCGTTGGTTATATGGATATCGCCCAGGTGTCCACCCGCCGGGGCGCCTCGCTGGCCCAGGTGATTCGTTTAGAGGGAAAGCGCGTTTCCCTGCAGGTGTTTGCCGGCAGCCGCGGCGTATCCACCGGAGACCAGGTGCGCTTCCTGGGACATCCAATGCGCATTTCTATGGGCGATAATCTGCTGGGCCGGATTTTTAACGGCAGCGGCCTGCCCCTGGATAAAGGTCCGCGCTTAAGTGAAAATATGAACGATATCGGCGGGCCTCCGGTTAATCCGGCCAAGCGCATCATCCCCAATAAAATGGTGCGTACCGGCATCCCGATGATCGATGTTTTTAATTCACTGGTGGAATCACAGAAACTGCCGATATTTTCCATAGCCGGTGAGCCTTACAACGATGTTTTAGCCCGGATTGCCATTCAGGCCGAGGTGGATATTATTATTTTAGGCGGGATGGGCTTGAAGTACGACGATTATTTGTTCTTTAGAGATACCCTGGATGAGCAGGGCGCCTTGTCTCGGGCGATCTTCTTTATCCACACAGCAGCCGACCCGACAGTTGAGTGTCTTTTGGTCCCCGATATAGCTCTCGCGGCCGCCGAATATTTTGCCCTGCAGGGCCGGCGGGTTTTGGTTTTGCTGACGGATATGACTAATTTCTGTGCTGCCCTGAAAGAAATATCCATTACTATGGAGCAGGTGCCCTCCAACCGCGGCTATCCGGGTGACTTGTATAGTCAGCTGGCTTGCCGCTATGAAAAGGCGGTTGATTTTGACAGCGCCGGCTCGATTACTATTCTGGCGGCCACCACGATGCCTGGCGATGACGTCACCCACCCGGTGCCCGACAATACCGGTTATATTACCGAGGGCCAGTTCTATCTTAAAGGCGGCGTCATCGAGCCGTTTGGCTCGCTGAGCCGTCTGAAGCAGCAGGTCAACGGCAAAACGCGCCCGGACCACCGCACGATTATGGATGCGATGATTCAATTATTCGCCAGTTATCGTGAGACCTTGGAAAAACAGGCGATGGGTTTTCAAATGAGCGCCTGGGATAAAAAACTCTTAAACTATGGTAAACTTTTTGAACAACAGCTGATGCCGCTTACGGTAAATATTCCCTTAGAACAGGCCTTGGACCGGGGCTGGGAGATGTTAGCCAAATCTTTCTCTCCCGAAGAAACCGGCATCAAGAAGGAAATGATCGAAAAATACTGGCCGAAGAATGGCAAAGTTTAAGTTTACTAAAGGGGAATTAAAGCGGCAAAGAGACGCCTTGGGTCAGTTTGAGCGTTATCTGCCGACATTACAGCTGAAGAAACAACAGCTACAGATGGAGATTTTGCGCCAGCGGACTATTCTGGAGGAGAAAAGACAACAACAGGCGGCGAAAAAACAGGCAGTCTTGGCCTGGGCCGGGCTGTTGAGTGAGCCGATTGCTTTAAGTCCATGGCTGAAACCGCAAAAGATACTTTCCGCAGTGAAAAATATTGCCGGTATTGATATCGCGGTTTTTCAAGACGTTGAGTTTGCCCCGGCAGAATATGATTTGTTTGTTACTCCGCTGTGGGTGGATGCGGCCCTGGTTGCCTTGCGCGAGCTCATCCTGTTGCGCGAGGAAATAACTCTTTTAGAAACAGGAATAGAAATTTTAAGGGCGCAGCTACGCATTACTGCTCAACGGGTGAATCTGTTCGAAAAAGTCAAGATTCCCCAGGCCCAGGAAGCGATCCGCCGGATTAAAATCTATATCGGCGACCAGGCTACTAATGCCGTGGGGCGCAGCAAGATGGCCAAAAGAAAAATTGAGGCCTTGGTTTTATCGGGGGTGGCCGGATGATTGTCCCGATGAAAAAAATTACGGTTTTAGTCCAGGCTAAAGACAGCTCGCAGGCTGTCCAGGAGCTGCGGGCCTTGGGCATTGTGCACGTAACACATCAAAGGCCGCCTGAAGGCAAAGACTTAAGCGCCATCGAAGAGGACCTGGCCCTGGTTGAGCAGGTGCTGGCGATTTTTGCCCGAGAGGAATTTTGTCAGCCCGCTGAACAACTGAAGCTTCCGGATTGGAAAACTAGCGGCCGGCATATTTTGGATTTGGCTAATCGGCTGAAGCAGCTGGAAGATTTTGCTTTCTCGCTGAATGAGCGCATCGGCCAATACAGGCCCTGGGGAGATTTTGACCCGGAGGCTATCTCGGCCTTAATCAATCAGGGGATTTATTTAAGCCTTTATCGCATCCCCATTCAGGAGTTGAAAAAATTACCCGCCGCAGCGATAGTAAAAGTTATCTCCAGGGCGCGGGGCATTGCCTATTGCCTGCTGATCGCTCGCCAGAAAATCAAATTGCCATTTAATCCAGTCGCATGGCCGAAAATGGGTCTTACGGCAATGCAGGCGAGGCTGGCGCAGGATAATCAGGCGATTGCGGCATTAAAACAGGAAATTTGCCAGACCGCGGCCTATCAGGCCGGCTTTATACGCATTAAACAGCTCTTGGAAGAAGAGCTTCAGTTTCAGCAGGCCAAAAGCGGAATGGGAGAGGCCCAGCAGCTCGCCTATTTACGCGGGTATATCCCTAAAGATCAAGTCCGTTCCTTAGAGCAGACAGCAAAGCAGAAAAGTTGGGCTCTGCTGGTGCAAGAGCCCGCCGCCGAAGATAATGTCCCCACGTTAATCCGCAACCCCCGCTGGGTTGAGATGATCCGTCCGGTGTTTCGGCTGATTGAGGTTGTCCCCGGGTACCGGGAGCTGGATATTAGTCTTTGGTTTTTGATTTTCTTTTCTATCTTTTTTGGCATGTTAATCGGAGACGCGGGGCTGGGCCTGATTTTTTGCCTGCTTACTTTCTTCGCCCAACGTAAGTGGGGCCGAAGGACCAAGGATCAGTCCCTGTTTACGTTGCTGTATCTTTCCAGCTCCTGCGCCATAATTTGGGGCGTGTTGAGCGGAACTTTTTTTGGCCAGGAATGGTTGCCTGCGTCGGTAAAGCCGCTTTTTCCGGCCCTGCGCAGCGATAAAAACATTCAGGCGCTGTGCTTTTTTCTGGGGGCGCTACACTTAAGCATTGCCCATAGCTGGCGGGCCCTGCTCAAATTACCATCATTAGCGGCCTTGGCCGAAGCCGGCTGGATTTTAATATTGTGGGGCGGTTTTTTTCTGGCTAAGATGCTGGTCCTGGCTGATGCGTTTCCTCAAAACGCGAAATGGCTGTTTATCGCCGGGGCAACGGGTGTCGTATTATTCGCTAACCCTAAGAAAAATTTCTTTTCCGGCCTGGGCCAGGGAATGGCCAGCCTATTGTTAAATCTGATTAATAGTTTTACGGATATCGTTTCTTATGTGCGCTTGTTTGCGGTGGGTTTAGCCACGGTAGCCGTTGCCGATGCCTTTAATAAGATGGCGATGGATATTGGTTGGGGCAGCTTAACCGGCGCGATAACGAGCTCACTGATTTTATTGTTGGGGCATACCTTAAATCTACTCCTGGCTCCGATGTCTATTCTCGTCCACGGAGTCAGGCTGAATGTGCTGGAGTTCTGCAATCACGCCGATGTGAAATGGAGCGGGTTTGCTTACAACCCGTTACGTAAAAAAAGCTAAGACCGTTTGAAAAAAAGGGGGCCTGATGAATGCAGGGGTGTTAATACAGTTTAAGGATTTAGGAATCGCCGCGGTATTAGCCTTTGCCGCTATTGGTTCGGCGCTGGGCGCGGGAGCCGCCGGCATGGCTGCGGTGGGGGCATGGAAAAAGGCCTTTGTTCAGAATAAGGCGGCCTCATTTATTATGGTTGCCTTTGTGGGCGCGCCGCTCACCCAAACAATTTACGGGATGATTGTGATGAATAAGATTATCGAAGTCGCCGCCCAGGGCCAATATGCCTTTAGCGTGGGTGTATTGTGCGGTATTGCGATGGGCCTCTCGGCCCTGATGCAGGGCAAGGCCGCAGCCACAGCCTGCGATGCCTTAGGGGAGACGGGCAAGGGCTTTGGTAATTATATCGTTGTCCTGGGCATTATCGAAACGGTGGCGCTGTTTGTGATGGCGTTTTCTATGGGCATGTTAGGGAAACTGTTGTAAAAAAAATAATGGCGCAAGCAAAACAACCTTCGTCGGTAAAGCTGTTGATGGGAGCTATTTTTTCCGGCGAAGGTATTTTAATTAAAGCCAAACAAAGATTATCGAGGAAATTCGGGCCGATTGATTTTCAAAGCCAGACTGTACCTTTTAATTTTACCGAATATTATCAGGAAGAGATGGGGCCGGGGCTTTGGCGTCAGTTTTTTAGTTTTCACAGGCTGATTGCGCCGCAGCAGTTAACAGCGGTTAAACTCTATGCCAACAAGCTTGAGCAGCGTTTCAGCGCAGCAGGGAAACGAAGGATTAATCTAGACCCCGGTTATATTTGCGCGGCAAAATTAGTTTTGGCCAGCTGCAAAGATTATGCCCACCGGATTTACTTGGGCCAAGGCGTGTTTGCCGAGATAACGTTATCTTTTCAAGACGGCGCCTTTCGCGCCCAGCCCTGGACCTATCCGGACTACCAAGACCCCGAACATCTCAAGGGTTTTCACCTCATCAGAAGGGCCTATCTTGAGCAATTACGCCGACAGTAAGATTAAGCAGCATTTTCCTTTGACAGATTAGGCATTTTATGCTATTTTAGATGCCTTAAAGATTAGTGTTAGGGAATATGTATTGACAAAGACGAACCTCTATATTATAATATTTTATATAAATACGGAGGTTCGGGAATGAAAGCAAAAGAAAAGAAGCTTGCCAGAAAGCTTCGTCGAGCCGGATGGTCGGTCAGGACCATTGCTAAGCAAATAGCATGTTCTAAAAGCTCAATTAGTACGTGGGTTCGCGATATCCCTTTAACAACAGAACAAATTAAAAGATTAAAGTCAAATCAGGATAAAGCACGTGCAAAAGCGGCCCAACATCCGAATAGCCCAAAGCAGAAATGGTTGAGGATACGAACGGAAATCGCCGAGAAGTCTTCTCGAGAAATACCAATTAAATTTTCAAAATTAGATTTAAAAATTTTAGGTACAGCCCTATATTGGGCTGAAGGTTATAATGCTTCAAGACATGTTTTTTTATTTGCTAATTCTAATCCAAACATGATAAAAATCATGATGAAATTTTTGAAAGATATTTGCCGGGTGCCTAAAGAAAAAGTCAAGGGAAGAATTAATATCCACCCGCATTTAGATTTAGAAAAGGCAGAGAGGTTTTGGTTACGTGTTACTAAAATTTCTAAAAATAATTTAAATAAACCTTTGCTTGCTGTAAGCAAAGCTAGTAAACAGAAACGAGATTCCTTACCATTAGGAACTTTTAATATAATAGTTTGCGATGTTGTGCTGGCTTCAAGAATTAAAGGATGGATAAAGGGGTTGGCTAAATGGGCGGTTGGCGCAGCTGGTTAGCGCGTCTGATTTACATTCAGAAGGTTCGCAGGTTCGAATCCTGCACCGCCCACCATTCTGCTTCGCCAAGCAACTCCTGCTTTGCTAAAGCTTCGTAGAAACTTCGTGCACAGCTTCGTAGAAATTCTTAAGGAGGCGGGCGATGCTTTTTACATATATCATCCTGGGACTGTTGGCTGGCACAGCCAGCGGATTCTTAGGAATCGGCGGGGGGACAATTATTATTCCGGCCTTGGTTTATCTTTGTGGTTTTTCACAGCATCAGGCCCAGGGCACCACCTTAGCGATGATGATCCCGCCGATCGGGCTGTTGGCGGCCTTAAGCTACTACTACAGTGGCAATGTCAATATTAAAGTAGCAGCAATTCTTTGCGCCGGATTTTTTCTGGGCGGGTTTCTCGGCGCGAGCATGGTTAAGTTCGTGCCGGATTTGCTGTTAAAAAAAATTTTTGGTGTATTTTTAGCCCTTTTGGCGCTAAAGTTAATAGTAGGGAAATAGTTTCTTTTTTTGGGGGTGTGGCGTAGTCCGGTTCAACGCGTCAGATTGTCGATCTGAAGATCGCGGGTTCAAATCCCGTCGCCCCCGCCATATCTTTCTTTTTTTGCCGGGATAGCTCAGGTAGTAGAGCGCGGCCCTGAAAAGGCCGGCGTCCCCAGTGCAAGTCTGGGTCCCGGCACCATTCTTTTTCATTACGATTTTATTCAAAAATTACCCCTTGACAAATTGTACAAAATAATGTACAATTTATATGGAGGTGCAGAGATGGATTATATAGTTCCTATTTCCGAGGCCCGAGCTCATTTGCCGGAATTGGCGCAGAAGATATCTAAAATAGGCAAACACTGCGTAATTACTAAAAACGGCAAAGCTAAGGTAATTTTAGTTTCTCCGGAAGAACTGGAGACGCTGGAGATTCTGGCGGACCGCAAACTCATTCGAGCCCTAGTGCGCGCCGAGGAAGACATTAAAGCCGCAAGGATATTTAGTCACAAGGAAGTCTTTGGGGATGTATAAGATATTTTACACCAAAGAGGCCAAAGACCAAATAGATAAGTACGACAAAAAGCTTAAAGCACAGTTAAAAAAAACGATTGAAAAAATCGCTGGAAATCCTTCCGCAGGCAAAAGGTTGATGCACGAACTTACCGGGCTGCAATCTTACCGGACAGGTAATTACCGCATTATTTACCGCACCTACCAGCAGCAGATTTTGATTCTGGTCTTGGCGATAGGGCACAGGAAAGACATTTATAAAAGAATTAGCAGATAAAAATACGCCGATGTAGCTCAGCCCCTCGCATAAACGCGGGGAAATTTTCTTCGATAATTTCCCCGCATGCTTCGGGACGAGCTACATAGCCACGTAAATGCCGATGTAGCTCAGTTGGTAGAGCAGCGCTTTCGTAAAGCGCGGGTCGGGGGTTCGATTCCCTCCATCGGCTTTTCCTCTTAGAGGGATCGAAGTGAGCGAGCGCCGAGCAAAGCGAGGAAAAACGAGCGCCACGATGCCGAATGTAGAATCTTCGTAGAAGAAGTCCTTCGGCATGCCGATACTTCGGCATAGTGGTGCGAAGTGACAGCGAGCGAGTGGCCGACCCTTAAGCCGACGATAGGAGGCGAAGGGCGCCGATTCCCTCCATCGGCTTTTTGCTTTTGAGAGGGAATCGAAGGGAAACCTCTCAAAAATACTTGACAAAAGTATTGTATTATGTTAAATTACATAATGTAAACTTGCATAATCCAACTTTAGCCAGTTTTACCTGCCTCAATAGAGATATAAAAAGAGGTGACAAATGAAGAATCCGTTTGTGTTTGGCGATGTAGTTAAAGGAGAATATTTTACTAACAGGGAAGATGAGCTCAAGGAATTGACTTCGGATCTTTCAAGTGGGCAAAATATACTTCTTTTTTCTCCACGTAGATACGGAAAAACCTCCTTAATTATGAAAATATTGGATAACCTAAAAAAAGAAGGTATCATCCCTATATATGTGGATTTGTTTCGTATTACATCTGCTCATACCTTTATAAAAATTTATACTGCGGCTATCACCAAAGCGACTGCTACCAGGCTCGATGAAGCGGTACAATTTTTAAAGACTAATTTCCCCAGTGTAGTTCCTAAGGTGGTCATTAAGGCAAGCGAGCCTACTGAATTTGAATTTGACTTTGAAGCCGCCAAAAAAGATATAGACAAAGTCCTCGATGATTTATATGAGTTACCGCAAAAGATAGCCGCCAAAAGAAGAAAGCAGCTCGTCGTCGTCTTTGACGAATTTCAGGAAATAACAACATTAAACCTGCCTATCGAACGCTCATTGCGCGCTAAGATACAGCATCACGATAAAGTTGCCTACTGCTTTATGGGCTCAAAGCGGCATCTTTTAGATGAATTATTTTTGGATAAAAATAAACCGCTTTACCGCATTGCCAAATCCGTTCCCTTAGATAAAATTAAGCCCGAGAAACTCAAAATCTTTATTCGCTCAAGATTTAAATCTATAGATATGGCTATAGGTGAAAATTTGATAGATGAGCTCTTAAGGCTCACCGCTTGTCATCCCTATTATACCCAGCAGCTCTGCCATGAGATTTTTAACGTCTGCTTTTCTAAAAAAGAAGCAAATATAATAACTTTAAAAGACATAAAGATAGCCAAAGATAAATGTATTTCAGCCCAATCATATGCTTATTCTACCATTTGGGATGGTTTGGCCGGAAAGCAGAAAGACTTACTCCTGGCTTTAACACTTAACCCAGAAGCGAATATATATTCTCAAGAGTTCTTAAGTGAGCATGAATTAGGCGCGCCTGCTACAGTCCAAACGGCAGTAAAGGCCCTTGAGAAAAAGGGTCTCTTGGACCGCGCAAACGGCAGTTATTCTATTTCTGACGTTTTCTTTGAGGAGTGGATAAAGAGAAAAATTGCTTGATATGCAAGATTAGCAAGAATATGCAAAAGGCATTTTTCAGCAATCTCAAAGATTTTGCTTGACAAAGGAGTAAAAATTACTTATACTTACATTTAAGCGGTTCTATAAGTCAAGGTATATAAATAAGCGAAAGTTTACACTTTTGCTTAAATGTAGACGTTAGCTTTAGATGACTACTGGAGAAATTTTAAACAGAATTCCTAATTTATCCAAAGACCTGCTCTATTATTGGGAGGCCCGGGGGTTTATTCAGCCGCGCAAATACCAACGCGGCCGGGTAGATAAGCGGGACTATTCAGAAAAGGACCTCCAAGTAATTGCAGCGATGTTTAAATATTATGAAAAAGGCTTTCCTCCCAAACGTTGTTATCAAAAGGTAATGGAGGAACTGCACAGATAAAGCCCCATGGCAGAAGAGAAAACCTGTCTGATATGCCAGCAAAAATTTCTGCCGAGTAGATATAGGAAAGAGCAGCAAGTTTGCTCGCGCCGGGAGTGCCAGCGCCAAAGACAGTTGAACAACCTGGCCGCCTGGCGGGCGAAAAATCCGGGATACTTTAAATTCAGCCAGCATGATTCTTCCTGGGCCGAACTTTACCGCGGACGCGCCAGGCGCTGGAGAAAGAAAAATCAAGCCAAGATTAAGAAGTATAGACGGGCGCACAAGCAAGAACACCGCGAATACATGCGTGAATATATGCGTAGATTAAGACAGCGGATGGTTTAACGATTGAACAAAAGGGGGAAAACGATGAAGATGAGCAGGTTATTAATTTATGGATTAGTAATATTTGGCCTGGGGCTTTCCGGTTGCGGAGAAGGCAAAGGCATTGATTGGTTTAAATTCGGCCGGTCCCAGTCGCCCAAGAGTATGCCTACCGAGGAGCAGGTTAGCGGCACGGTACTGGCTACGGTCAATGGCCGGGTGATTACCCTGGAAGATTTTACTGAGCGTGTCGACGCCTATAATGCGGAAATCCAGAGCTCCCAGGATATTCCCGAATCGGTCAAGCCGAATTATTTAATCAAATCTAAAGAGGATAAAAAAAGGCTGCTGGATGGGATGGTGGAAAGAGAGCTTTTGATCGCTGAGGCCGTGAGCAGGGGGATAGACAAGGATCGGGAGCTGCTGCAGGCAATTAAGGCCTTAAAGGAGCAGCTGTTATTCGCCAAAATTATTGAGGCCCAAAAAACCGCAGTATCGGTGAGCGCCCAGGAAATTGAAAATTTCTACAATACCAATCAAGAGGTGTTTGTTATTCCCGAGGAAAGAAAGGTAAGCATGATGGTGCTGCCTACTGAAGATAAGGCCAAGGAGGTATTGATTCAGTTGCTGCAAGGGGGAGACTTTTCGGCCTTGGCCCGGGAAAATTCTACCGATCCTTCAGCCGCAAGCGGCGGAGATATCGGCTTTATTGTGCGCACCTCGCCTTTTCCCCAAGACCCCGAGAAAAAAATAATGTTTGATAAATTTGAAGAGCTGGCCTTTTCCCTTGAATTGAATAAACCCAGCACCATTTTTCCGGGGCCCAACGGCTACTATCTCATTAAGACAACAGAAATAAAACCGGCCCGCCAGAGATTGCTTTCGGAAGTCTATCCGGATATCGAACAAGGGCTATTAATGAGAAAACAGGACGCCGCCTTAAAGACTATGCTGGGCAATTTACGCAAGACCGCCAATATTATCTTGCACGATGATTTAATAAAGGAATAAGTAATGGAAAGAAAATGGGCGATTGCTATCGGAGTAGTTTTAGGACTGCTGGCTGTTATTCTGACTAATTTTTACTTTCAGCAATACCGGGCCAAATTCAGGATGCAGGAGGCCGCGATCTTGGTAGCGGCGCGGGATATCTCCGAAGGCGCCCTGATTAATTACGATATGCTGGCCCTGCAAAATTTTCCGGTAAAATTCATCCAGCCGGGGGCGCTGCAGTCTAAAGAGGCTGCTGTAGGCAAGACCGCCTTGGCCACAATTATGGCCGGGGAGCAGATTTTATCCACCAAGCTCGCCCTCCCGGGAAGGGGCTTAACTTTAGCCGGCAAAACCCCTCCGGGGAAAAGGGCCTTTACCGTCGGTTTAGATGCCTCGGCTGCCGTCGGGGGATTAATCAAGCCCGGCGACCATGTCGATGTCTTGGCCATTTTTACCAATCCGGCGGTGACGGTAGCGCTGTTTCAGGATATTTTAGTGCTGGCTGTGGGCCAGGAAATGGTCCCGGCGGAAGAGGGCCAGGCGGTGCGCGAGAGGTTAAGTGCGGCAACTGCAGCTAGTTATTCGCGCGATACCATTACTTTGGCGCTTTCACCGCAAGAGGTACAGATTATTACTGTGGCCAAGGAACAAGGGAAGCTGCGCCTGACCTTGCGGCCGCGGATGGAAACCGGGGATACTTTGCCGCAGGTGGACTTGAGCAATCTGCCGCCGGCGATTGATTTGGGCACCTTGTTGCAATTATACATCCGGCCGCAGGAGCAGGGGCCGAGCGTCGAGGTAATCCGCGGACTAAAAAAAGAAATGACTATTGTCCCGACCAATAAAGAAAGTAAGAGGTAATGCCTTTGAACTCAAAATCCTTACTGTTCACAATTTGTTTGGCGGCAATACTGGTTGGCGCAAGTAGCGCCCAGGCAGATGAGCCGCTACGTGAAGTGCTGTTGATCGTCAATGAATTGAAGATTTTCCCTGTATATGAGTTAAGCCGGGTGGCTGTGGGTGACCCGGAGGTAGCCGATGTGACCGTATTAAGCGAGCGGGAGCTACTGTTAATGGCCAAGAAGGCGGGCACCAGCAGCTTGATCATTTGGGATGAGGCCGGCCAGCGCGCCTTTAATATTACGGTAATTGAAAAGGATTTAGAGAAAGAAGCTATGAGGATCAGGGGTCTTTTGGCTTCTTCGGATATCCGGGAAGTCAGGGTGAAGATTGAGGGGGATAAGGTCTATGCCGTCGGTGAGGTGCTCACCGAGCTTGAGCTGGAGAAGGTCAAGGATGCGTTAGCCCCGTTTGCCGACGCCGTAAATTTAGTCAAATTAAAGGAACGCCAGCCGCTCGTAGAGATAGACGTTAATGTCCTGGAGGTTGGTCTGGATGACTTGAAAAAGTTAGGCGTAGATTGGACCACCTCTTTACCCATCAGTTATACCGAAGGCGCAAGCGAGGGCGGTAAAGCGCCTAAGCTTTGGCGCGCGTTCTATTGGGATAGAGGCACCGTCATAGCCAAATTAAATTTTTTAATCGAAGAGGGTAAAGCGCGCACTCTCTCCAACCCCAAACTAATTACCTTAAGCGGCAAACAGGCCTCTTTTTTAGTCGGCGGCGAAGTGCCTTATGTTATAGTAGAGTCAGACGGCCGCACCAGCGTGGAATGGAAGGAATATGGTGTCAATATAAAAATAGAGCCAATAGTCAACTCTAAAAATGAGATCAAAACCAAAATTGAAACCGAGGTCTCCGACTTAGATTGGAACGTTGCAGTTAGTCAGGAGAATAATACCATTCCCGCCTTAAAGAAAAGAAAGGCCCAGACCGAGCTGTTCTTAAACGAAGACGATACCGTCTTTTTAGCCGGGTTGATTAAAGATGAGGATAGGCGTAATGTCGCTCGACTTCCCTGGTTAAGCAAAGTTCCGATTTTAGGAGAACTATTTAAATCTACGGAGTTTCAGGATAAACGCACCGAACTGGTGATTTCGATTACGCCCCGGCTGATCGGGGAGAAGGCCAATCCCGATTATTTAAACAGCGAAATGGCCAAGCAGGAGACTATTCTTTCCGCCCAGCGGCGTTTTCCCGCCTACAGCGAAGAAAGCTCTCCCCTCGCTTATTACAGCCATATGATTGAGGATATTATTGCCAAGCGCGTGGTTTATCCGCCCCAGGCCCACCAAGAGCAGCAGGAAGGTATTGTCCAGGTTGATTTATATCTTTTAGCCAATGGCGAGCTAAGGGATGCCCAGATTAAGCAGTCTTCCGGATACAGTATCTTAGATCAGGCCGCTCTTTTGGCTGTCCAGGAGCAGTCGCCCTATCCTGCATTTCCCGCCGAGATTACCCAGCAAGAATTGCGCCTGACTGTGCCGGTGGTGTTTAAAAATTATGTCAAGAATGAGTGAACGAACCTGCCGCACAATTTCTGTATTCAGCACCAAAGGCGGCGTGGGTAAGACCCTCTTAGCCGCCAATCTCGCCGTAAGTTTGGCCCAGCTGGGTAAGCGCGTAGCCCTTTTGGATGTAGACTTACAGTTTGGCGGAGACTTGGCCAAGATGCTTAATCTCAAACCCCAGGAAACCATCTTTACTCTAATTCCCCGCCTGGACCAGCTGGACAAGACCGGTTCCCTACGGGCTCAAATGACCCACCATATCTCGGGCGTGGACTTTTTGCCGGCGGTGACTAAACCGCGGGAAATTCCCCAAATTACCACCACTCGCCTGGAAGTGATCCTGGGCCTGTTAAAGGCCGAATACGACTTTTTGATTATTGACGCCGGGGCGTTTTTCACCGATACCTTAATTTATCTTTTCGATAACTCTAACCTGATTCTTCTGGTAGCCACGCCGGACGTGATTTCCGTATATCAAACCGAGTGGAGCATCGACACCATGGAGAGCATGCATTTTCCTTTAAGCATGGTCAAGCTCATCTTAAACCGCGCGGAGAGCCGCGGCGGGGTGCGCTGGGAAGATATGCGCCAGGCGATGCGTTGCGATGTGATCGCCCACATTCCCAGCGACGGGCGCACGGTGGGCTTGGCGGTTAATCGCGGCTTGCCCTTTGTGACGGATGCGCCGCGCAGCAAAATTACCCACGCCCTGACTAAACTGGCCGAGACCTTAGTCATGCAGGGCGATATTTATATCGAGAAACTCGAGCGGCCGCATATGGAGCAGGAAATGCGTTCGCTGGGCCAATTCTGGGAGCAGTTCGGGATGACCGCCCCTTTAATTGCTGCGGCTGAAGACGAGCACGACGAGATTATCCTGCTCAAGCAGGCGGTGCATAAGCGCCTGATTGATGAGTTGGACTTAAAGAGATTAGATGTAGTAATGCTCAGCCGAAACCCAGCACAAGCCAAGGAACTGCGGGAAAAAACCGAGAAGGTGATTTCCAATATTTTAGCCGATAAGGCCTCGGGCCTGGTCTCCTCTTATGAGGTGCGCAAAGAGTTGGTGCGTGAGATTGCCGATGAGGCCTTGGGGCTGGGGCCGTTAGAGGATTTGTTGAGAGACGGGGAAATTACCGAGGTGATGGTGAACAATAAGGATAAAATTTATATTGAACGCCGCGGCAAGATTGAGCTGACGAATAAGAAGTTTATCAGTAATGACCAGGTGCGTGCCGTGATTGAACGGATTGTCGCGCCGCTGGGCAGGCGCATTGATGAAAGCACGCCGATGGTCGATGCCCGGCTTCCCGACGGCTCGCGCGTAAACGCCATTATTCCTCCGTTATCCATCAAGGGCCCGACGCTGACCATCCGTAAGTTTTCCCGTGAGCGCTATACCATGGAGGACCTGATTAATTTCGCCACCTTGACGCCGGATATCGCCGATTTCTTACAGGCCTGCGTATTGGTGCGGCGGAATATGATTATTTCCGGCGGCACAGGATCAGGCAAGACCACGCTGTTAAATGCGCTTTCTCAATATATACCGGAAGTAGAGCGCATCATCACTATCGAAGATGCTGCCGAGCTGAAGCTGACTCAAGACCACTGGATTTCCCTGGAATCGCGTCCACCCAATATCGAGGGAAAAGGCGCCATTTCCATTAGGACGCTGTTTCGCAATTCCCTGCGCATGCGGCCGGACCGGATTATCATTGGTGAATGCCGCGGTGATGAGACCCCGGATATGCTGCAGGCAATGAATACCGGCCACGACGGCTCTTTAACCACGGTGCACGCCAATTCCACCCACCACGTCCTGGCGCGCCTGGATACGATGGTGTTAATGAGCGAGATTGAGCTGCCCATTCGGGCTATCCGCGAGCAGATTGCCGGGGCGATTAATGTAATTGTACACACCGCCCGCTTAAGCGATGGCTCAAGAAAGGTAATCTGTGTGACTCAAGTCTTGGGACTGAAGGAAGCGGAAGAAATAGAGATGAAGGATATTTTTATTTTTAAACAGACTGGAGTTGACGAGCACGGCAAGGTCATCGGCCAATTTAAGGCCACCGGCTTTGTGCCCACCTTTATGGAAGACATCCGCGTACGCGGCATCAAATTCTCCCCCAACATCTTCAAGCCCTAACCCAATCCTAGTACCGTTTTCCAATTCAATCGGGAAACTGTCCTTTTTCTAATCGGGAAACTGTCCCTACAAAAAATTTTAAAAAAATTTGCAAGAATTTGTACCTTTAGTGTGTCTAATATAGTGAGGGCAGAATTTTGTTCGGATTAAAGAGAGAGGGGGAGGATAGATATGCCTAACGCACCAAGGTTGTTAATAGAAAATGCCTGTTACCATTTAATGGTGAGGGGCAACCAAAAGCAAAAGGTCTTTTTGTGCGACGATGATCTCCAAGAGTATCTAGAAAGGTTGAGGGGTTACAAAAAAAAGTTTAACTTTAAGCTATATGGGTATTGTTTAATGCCTACTCATGTTCATATAGTAGGCCAGATTGTAGTCTCGCGAGATTTGTCGAAGTTTATGCAGGCGCTCAACCGTTCATACACCGCATATTTTAATGATAAGTATGAAAAGGTAGGACATCTTTGGCAAGGGAGATATAGGAATAAGGTGATTGTAAAGGACCAGTATTTGATTGATTGCATCAGTTATGTCGAGTTGAACCCCATTCGGGCAGAATTAGTTAATTCTGTATGCGAATATCCTTGGTCTAGCTATAGACAAAGAGTCTTAGATGATGATTCGACAATTCTAGATAAAATTGCATTATAGAGGACACTTTCCCGATTAAATCTGTAACACTGTCCCGATGCAAATGGAAAACGGTACTACGAAAGACTACGAGAGATAATGAAAGAAAATACTTGCATTTACTTGCGTAATATGATATGCTTTGGTTGAAGGAGGGCTATACTATGACTGTTCAACTTTCAACTAGAGTAGATCCTAAGGTCAAGCAGATACTGAGCGAACTCCATAGAAAAACTCATGTCCCCATTCGAGTCTTAACTGAGAAGGCTGTTTTTCTACT
>JAFGCM010000104.1 GCA_016932635.1 Candidatus Omnitrophota bacterium | reverse complement strand
GCCGATCAAATTAACAAATCCGGGCAGGCCGCGCTTTTGTTCATCGCAAATTACAAAGTCGCGAAAACCATCCTGGGGTCCTTGCAGTTTTGGCCTGATGCCTGCTGTGTCGGCAATTAAATCGCTGGTTTTAATAAACGGTAAAAAATTATTCACAGAGTGAGAGAAATCTGCTTTTTTGGATTCCTGAACATTGTAATTAGCCTGATCCTTGGCAATATATTCGGCATCCGGACCCAGGCGCAGTCCTCCGCCTAAATCCGGAGTAGCATGTATGCCCAAGGAGCGTTGCTCTGTTTCCGGAACAGGATAAACCAAGCGGTTAATCAAGCGGCTTGTTTCGCCGTGCACACGGAAATATTCACCTTTACAAAAATAAAGACGATAGCCTGCCCGATCTATCTCGATACCGGCGAGCTCGGCAAGCTGATCGCTATTTAAGCCGGCACAGTTAATTAAAACCCGGGCCAGAAATGAAAAATCGGCTCCATCGGCATCGCAAATAGTGACCAGATAACCCTGATGATTCTTTTTGATGGCTCTAACTTTAGCGTTAAAAGCGAATTCTGCTCCTTGGGCTTTTGCTTTTTGAAAAAAATAACGCATCAGCTGGTGGCTATCCACGATTCCTGTTTCTGGTGAATGAATGGCCGCTAAAGCACGAACATTAGGCTCAAGCGCTTGCAGCTCTTTTGCCGAAAGCATCCTTAAGCCCTCGACTCCATTGTGCCGGCCAGCCTGTAAAAGCCGCTCTAATTGCTTAAGCTCCTTTTGATCGCAGGCAACGATTAGCTTTCCCAATTTTTTGCAGGGGATATTATGCCTGCGGCATATCTCGTAGAGCATCCGCCGGCCCACAACACAAGTTTTTGCTTTTAACGTATTTGCAGGATAATAGATGCCGGCGTGAATCACTTCGCTATTTCTACTGGAGGTCTCCTGGCCGAAAGAATTGTTTTTTTCCAAAACGTAAACAGTACGCTGATGTTTTGCTATTTGGCTGCTTACGGCCAAGCCAATTACTCCTGCTCCTACAATAGCAATATCGGTCTGGTGCATCTTTAAGTCTATTAAAATAATAACTGGCGCGGGAGACTAATATCAACAACGGTCAACTTACCGATAATTTTTTTAACCTGGGGGTTAAAAAATCCTTTTTTGGGCAAGCCGAAGGTAATTGTCCGCGTCGCCTTTACAGCCGCTCCACAGACTTTACCTTTAGTTACTTCTAAACCTGAAGGGGCATCTAACGAAAGGACTGGTTTTCCTGAATCATTAATGATCTTAATCAACTGATCCAAGGGCGGCTTAACTTTTCCTTTAAGCCCGATCCCTAATAAGGCATCGACAATTAAGTCAGCCTGGGTTAGCTCTTGCTTAAGCCCTGTGATCTGGGGCGTTAAGATCTTTTGTCCGAGTTTTCGCAAAATTAAATAGTTGGTTCTGGCGTCTTTGGATAGATTTTCCTGCTTACCTGCAAAATAGACCGTGACCTTAAACCCACGGTTAATCAAGTGCCGGGCGCAGGCAAAGCCATCGCCGCCATTATTTCCCGGCCCACAGAACAAAGCCACATTCCGCTGTCTATCTTTAAGCATCTCGATGACAAAAAAAGCGCTGGCAATCGCGGCATTCTCCATCAGGATTATCGAGGGAATGCCATATTTTCGCTGTGCCTGTTGATCAATCTGTTGCATCTGCCTGGCATTAACAATCTTCATCGGCATTGGTCTTTCCTTTTAAAATCAGGTGGGATCTGATAACTATTTTCAGTTAACTTTGCCGACAAGATGCGCCTTTGATTAAAGGTGCGCAAATCCTGACGCAGGTGGCAAAAGGCCACCACCCGTCCAAAATCAAAGGCATAAATATCTATCTTGCGCCGGCAGGTCTCTGGGGAGTTGCTATTAGGTGATGAATATTCTATTTCTACGGTCTTGCCTCTTTTAAAGGCCTCTTGTAAAATTTGCGGAATTGTTTGGCTTTCAGCCCAGTTAACCGGAATAGCTTCCCGGGCCGGGCCTTTAAAGTAAAGTAGCTGTCCATTTCTGCGTCCGTATTCGTAAACTTCACGAGTCACCAATACATCCTGGCGGCAATACTCAATCAGCTTTTCCATGTCTCCCTGACGAAAATAACGCAAGGCATCTAAGCCCGAGCCGCTCTTGCCGAACTGTAGTGTTGCCTTAGCTATACTATCTAAACTGAGCCGAAAACCTAAAGCAGCTGCGATTTCCTGCAGAATGTCTAAAGTGGGAAGGGCATTCAAGTCAAAATCTAAATAGGGCTGCAGGACCGGATAGTCAAACCTTTTAATATTAAAACCGATCACTAATTGGGCACGCTTAAGATACGGCAGGAGCTGAGACAATTGTCCTTCGGTAAAGACCTTAAACTGATCGTCTCGGTAGGAATAAATGCCGGCTACAGAAACTCCCAGCAAATCCAGCCTACTATCTTCTACTTCGGCAAAACCCTTTTTAGTCTCTAAATCTAAAACAATCTGTTCAGACCTTGAAGACCTCGTCATGTTCACGAACGTGCTCGCTAACTTTTATGCCTACTAAGTCGCCGACCTTGGCCTCCTGTACATCCTGATGTTCAACTTGTATTGACTCTATGGCCTGCTGAAAATCTGTGGTATGGCCTTTAAAATGCACCGTGTCTCCGACTTTTAGGCTACCTTCTTCAATTTTGATAATCCCCACCCCCAAGTGGCTGTAATAATGTGTGACGGCACCGATTTTTGTTTCTTTCATTTCCCTCACCCCCCTTTTTAGTTCGTAGACAAAAGCTCGAAGTATTAATTTTTAACTATAGCTTTTTTCTATCGTTTTTACTAAATTGGTCAGCACCTCATTCACTGGCGTGGCAATGTTTAAGCTTTTGGCCTGGCGCAGGATGGCTCCATTGATAAAATCAATCTCGGTTTGTTTTTTATTTAACACATCCTGAAGCATTGAGGATAAATTGGAGCTAGTCTCCCGGCAAACGGACTCTACTTTTTGGATCGGGTCATCGTAGGAGAGTTTAATGCGTTTTCTCTTGGCTACACGCACACCTTCAGAAACTACTGAGCGCATCAATTCACGGGTTTCCGGATGCTTAAGCAACATACCGTTGGGCAGGCGGGTAATTGCTGAAAGGGCATTGATACCGGCATTGATCAGGAGTTTTGACCAAATTAAGGAATTAATATCGCGGCTGGAGCGCGTGGGGATGCGGGCCTGATTCAACAGCTCCAATAGAACCCGCGCCTTACCTAAAGGCTGTTTATTGATCCGGCCGATAATCGTCTCGCCTTTGCCTGTATGCCGGATCACCCCGATATTTAACAGCGTCGCTGCCTGGTGCGTTACCCCGGCTATTACCTTTTCTTCGCCGATTAAATCATTCAAAATCTGCAGATTCCCCAGGCCATTTTGCAGGCTTAAGACATAAGTATCTTCTTTGATTAAATCGGTTGCCTGATCAACTGCCCCCTCGGTATCGTAGGCCTTGACGCAAATTATTATTATATCCGCGCGGCCAATTTCTTTGGCCGAGCAGGAGGCGTTAACCTTAGCCTCGAACTTACTTAAGCCCTGAAGGCGCAGCCCGGCCTGGCGCAGCCGATCGGCCCGTTCTGCTTTTTTATCTAAAATCCATATTTCATTTTTACTGCGCCCTAAATGGGCCGCCAACAGTGTCCCGATCGCCCCTGGACCGACTATTACCACCTTCATCGCTAACCTCATTTTACTGGTTCGACGTGTTCCAAGATATAGCGGTTAATATTAAACCGGTCAAAATCGCTGATGCCGGTGAATTCTATGCCGGTATCAAAATAAATTTTGGGCTCTTTACCTCCAGACTCGAAATTTTTTTGCCAAACTACCCTGCCTAAAGCCCGGATAGTGTCCTTTAAATCAGGCAGCTTAAGTTCCAGCTGGAGAGGAGTTTCTGTGGAGAGTTTTTCATCGGTGGTCAGGCAAAGACCACCGGCGCTAATATTTTTCGTCAATGATTGAATCCCACCGGGCTTACCGATAACGGTATATTTTACCTCTACGCAAGTCTTCAGCCGCACGTATCTTCTGCGTTCCTGAAAAGGCGTTTCCTGACCCATTAATCACCTCCAGTATTATCTTCCCTGATAAACTTTTAAACTGTTTAATTCTTCGCTGATCGGCCGAAAGCTTAAGCGATGAATAGCAGTTAACCCGTATTTCCTGATTGCCTGGATATGCTTTTTGGTGCCGTAACCCCGGTGGCGATTAAACCCGTATTCAGGATAAAGCCGGTGGTAATAAGACATTAAATTGTCGCGTACCACCTTGGCCACGATCGAGGCACAGGCAATAGAAAGGCAAAGTCGGTCCCCTTTAATCACGGCTTTACTGGGAAAAACAAAATCTTTCTGCTTAAACCTTCCGTCGATCAGCAGATATTCCGGCTTGATGTTCATATCAGTGATGGACTTTCTCATCGCGATGATAGTGGCTTGCAAAATATTCTTGGCATCAATTATTTCCCGATCGACTATGCCTATGCCCACCCAGGCCTGTTTAACTATCTCCCCGAACGCTTTTTGCCGCTGAGAAAAGCTCAAGGCCTTGCAGTCGAAAATCTTCATTTTAAAAGAGCTTTTTCTTAAAACTACTGCGCTGGCGACCACCGGCCCGGCCAATGGTCCGCGTCCGGACTCATCCAACCCGGCAATCAGTTTAAATCTCTGAGGAACAACGCTGACTTCAAATCTGTGTAACTTTAGGTTATGCCTGATCCAGCTCTTCTGCAACTTTGGATTTTTTTCCTTTCTTGCCCCTAAGATAATAAATCCTGGCGCGTTTGGTCTTTCCGCTTTTGATTAGACTGATTTTTTCAATTAATGGCGAATGCACCAGAAACGTCCTCTCGATTCCTTCGCCATAGGAAACCTTACGCACGGTAAAGCTATCATTCAGGCCCCTACCCTGTCTCCTGATTACCGTTCCCTCGAAAGCCTGAATACGCACCTTGTCTTGTTCTTTAATCTTTACATACACCGAAACCGTGTCGCCCGCTTTGAATTTGGTGATATCTTTTTTTAAATATGCTGCTTCCACTAATTCAATCTGTTTCATCTCTTTTTTTTCTCCTTTTTTAACAAGTCTGGTCTCTTCTTTTTAGTTACTGCCAGGGCCTGCTTTTTTCGCCACCCATCGATTAAATTATGATTTCCGGACAGAAGAACTTTTGGCACAGACATTCCTTTAAATACTGCCGGACGGGTATACTGCGGATATTCCAGGATCCCGCGGCTGCTAAATGACTCATTATGCGCCGATTCGGCCTTTCCCAAAACCCCCGGGATTAAGCGTACCACCGCATCAATCAACACCATCGCTGGAAGCTCGCCGCAGGTCAGTACATAGTCTCCAATAGAAACTTCTTCATTTACTAATTTTTTGCGCACTCTTTCATCCACGCCCTCATAATGTCCGCAGATTAATAGTAAGCTCTTAGTTCTGGAAAGCCTATTGGCCAAATGCTGATTAAATTTCTTGCCTTGCGGAGTCAGTAAAATTATTTTTAACTTTTGCTTTTCGTTCTTTGATCTGATCGACTCTACAGCCCGAAAAATCGGTTCCGGCCTAAATAACATCCCCGGCCCGCCTCCGAATGGCCGGTCATCAACTTTACGGTGTTTATCTAGGGAATAAGCCCTTAAATCGTGAATCTTGATTTGGACCAGCTTCTTGGCTTGAGCACGCTTGATCATCGACTCATTCAACACCGGCGCAAACATTTTAGGAAAAATTGTAACTACATCTATCCTCATCAAACAAGGCCTTGGCGTTTAAAAATACTGCGCACGGTTTCCGATAATCTAGCCCCGACCTTAAGCCACTTTTCCGCCTTTTGTTTATCTACTTTTATTAAAGGCGGGTTCTTGGACGGATCGTAAAACCCCAAAATTTCCAGAATCCGCGCATCCCGGGCCCTTCTTGAGTCACAGGCAATAATTCTGGAATGCGGTTTCTTTTTTGTCCCTAATCTTTTCAGCCTGATGATGACTGCCATTTAGTTCTCCTTCCTATTCTTTTTCTCGCCAGATTTTAGCCCCTAATCGAGAAAGCTTCTGTTCCATTTGATCATAGCCTCGGTCTAAATGATAAACTCGCGCAATTTCAGTTCTGCCCCCAGCCACTAATCCCGCTAAGACTAAAGCTGCGGAAGCGCGCAAATCCGAGGCCATTACCGGTGCCCCGCTTAATTTGGCAACACCACAGATAATGGCGCTGGGGCCTTCTTTCATGATCCTGGCACCCATCCTGTTTAGTTCGCTGATATGCATAAAGCGTTCAGGGTAAATTTTCTCGGTAATCACACTAATACCATCGGCTACAGACAATAGCGCCATCATCTGCGCCTGCAAGTCTGTGGGAAAGCCCGGAAAAGGTAACGTGGCCATTTGTGTCGGATGAAGTTTGTTTGTGCCTTGGACATAAATAGTATCAGCGGTATTCTTAATTGTCGCTCCCGCGCCCCGGAGCTGATCAACCAAAGCTCCTAAATGGCCGATACAGGCACCTTTAATTACTACCTCTCCTTTAGTGATGGCCGCAGCCAAAATGTAAGTTCCGGCCTCGATCCGGTCATTGATAATCCGATATTTTGCGCCATGAAGTTTTTTCACGCCCTCAATCTCAATGGTATGAGTTTGCTGGCCCTTAATCTTGGCGCCCATCTTGACTAAAAAATTGGCTAAATCAACTACTTCCGGCTCACAGGCGGCATTTTCGATAATTGTCGTGCCGGAAGCTAAAGTCGCGGCCATCATCACATTGGCAGTAGCCAAAACCGAAGAGCCAAAGGCCCCACCCAGATAAATACGCTTGCCTCTTAATCTTTTAGCCCGAGCTACAACATAACCATGGTCAATCTTAATCTTAGCGCCTAAACCCGCCAGGCCCTTAAGATGTAAGTCTATCGGCCGCGGACCAATCACACAGCCTCCCGGTAAAGAAACCCGGGCAATTCCTTTTTTGGCAACCAAGGGACCGAGCACGCAAATTGAGGCCCGCATCGTGCTCACCAGCCGATACAGCGCACTAAAACCTGTAAACTTGGCCGGCCAAATACTCAAACGCCCCTGTTCCATTTGCAGCTTCACTCCTAAGCCGCGTAAAATCTTAATCATCGTCAGAATATCGGAGAGCGCCGGCACATTATCAATCACTGACTGATCCGGCGTAAGTAAGCTGGCCGCGATGATCGGAAGGGCGGCATTTTTTGCCCCGCTGATCTCTACAGTCCCGGTAAGCCTGCTGCCTCCCTCAATGACTAATTTATCCATTATTATTTTCTACTTTTCTAGCGACTATTACCCTTTCTCTATCATTATAGTCTCTGACCAATTTGATCAAGCTAAAGCCACCGCTTTGCGCAAAAATTTCTTTTACCGCTTCTGCCTGGCCATCTCCGAGCTCAAAGGCCAACATTCCATCCGGCCTTAAATAATCCGGGGCCTGTTGCACAATTTGACGGTAATAACAAAGTCCGTCTTTCCCGCCATCTAAAGCCAAGCTGTGCTCGAAGGATAATTCCCGAGCCAGTCGTGAAAGATCGTCTTTTTTAATATAAGGAGGATTGCTGACAATTAAGGAAAAGGTCTTTTCTTTTTTAAAACCGGAAAATAAATTACTGCTGACAATCTTAATGTTGGCTTTATTGAAACTGGTATTCTCCTGTACTAATTGTAGAGCAAAATCAGAAATATCGCAAGCAAAAACATCTGCCTGCTTTAGGCCCCGGGCTATGCTAATAGCAATATTCCCGCAGCCTGTGCCTAGGTCTAATATCGTTGCCCCGTTGGTTAAAATATTCAGCACTGTTTCAACGAGGATTTCGGTTTCCGGGCGGGGGATAAATACCCCGGGCCTCGTCTTAAATGTGTAGCCCATAAATTCAACGCTGCCCAGAAGATACTGTAAAGGAAACCCTTCTGCGCGCCGGCTAAGCAAGTTTTGAAAACACTGCAGGCTTTGCTCCTTAACCGCCAGGTTATCCAGATATAGTTCTACGCGCGTGCAGTTGAGAATATAGGCCAGCAACATTTCGCTTTCGCCTAAGGCATTACCTATTCCTCTTTGCGCCAGATAATCCGAGCCTTTATTCAATAAGTTTATTCTCTTTTCCATTGCTCAAGTCTTTTTTTCTTGTCTTCTTTTAACAGGGCGGCAACTATTTCTTCCAGCTCTCCAGCTAAAACCGCTTCCAGTTTATGCAGGGTAAAACCTATTCTATGGTCGGTAATCCGGCGGTCGGGAAAATTATAGGTGCGAATCTTCTCGCTGCGATCACCTGTACCGACTTGAGTCTTACGCTGTTGTTTAATCTTATTTTCCTGTTCGCTTTGCATTTTATCCAAAATCCGGGCCCGTAATACCCGTAGCGCCTTGACTTTATTTTTTAACTGGGAACGCTCATCCTGACAACTGACTACTATTCCTGTAGGCAAATGAGTAATCCTGACTGCCGAGTCGGTGGTGTTTACCCCCTGTCCGCCGGGTCCGGTAGAACGAAATACGTCCACCCGGATATCCTTGGGGTCAATTTTTACCTCAAGGTCTTCCGGTTCAGGCAAAACCGCAACAGATACCGCCGAGGTGTGGATGCGGCCGGAGCCTTCGGTAACCGGAACGCGCTGCACGCGGTGGACACCGCTTTCATAGTTCATTTTTTGAAACACGTCCTGGCCCTGCAAAGAGAAGACTATTTCTTTAAAACCGCCGATATCAGTAGGCCGAGAACTCATCAATTCTGCCCGCCAGCCCTGACGCAGGGCAAATTTAGTATACATCCGATAAAGGTCAGCCACAAATAAAGCCGCCTCTTCTCCTCCTGTTCCGGCCCTAATTTCCACAATCACATTCTTTAAGGCCCGGCCTGGTTCATCAAGCAACAGCTCTTCCAGTTCCAATTCTAGATTTTGTTTCTTCTGGCTCAGCTCCAGCAACTCTGCCTGAGCCAATTCCAGGAATTCCCGTTCCTGGGGCTTTCCCCGGCCTTTTAAGATCGACTCGACCTTAGCGATTTCCTCTAGCAGAGCTTTATATTTTCTGTACTTATCCACAAGATTACCCAGACTGGCGTACTCTTTAGCATATTTGGTGTATAAGTTTTTATCTTGCAGAGTCTCTTCCTGGGTGAGCTGCTGCTCAAGCTCTTGATAGCGCTTTTCTACCTGCTCTATTCTCTTAAACATTCTTTCCGTATTTGCGCCTGAACTTTTCCACCCGGCCGGCTGAATCAACAAGCTTTTGTTTGCCGGTATAAAACGGATGGCACTTAGAGCAAATTTCCACTCGAATATTCTGCTTGGTCGAACGAGTATGGATTACCTCGCCACAGGCGCAGGTAACCGTGGTCTCTTTGTATTCCGGATGCAGTTTATCTTTCATCTTTTCCTCCTGTTACACCAAATTTAGCTTGTCCAGAGACAGTAAAAATTCGGCATTAGTCTTAAATTTTTTTAATTTTCCAATCAAAAGCTCCATTGCCTCAACCGAGCTTAGTTCATTAAGCGCCTTACGCAGCAGCCAAACCTTCTTTAATTCCTCGGGGTCCAGAAGCAGTTCTTCTTTACGCGTGTTGGAGCGCTTAATATCGATCGCCGGATAAATCCGGCGCTGAAACAGATTTCTGTCTAATTGCAATTCCATATTACCGGTGCCCTTGAATTCCTCAAATATTACCTCATCCATCCGGCTTCCTGTATCTACCAGGGCCGTGGCAATTATTGTTAAGGAGCCGCCTTCCTCAATGCAGCGCGCCGCGCCAAAAAAGCGCTTGGGTTTGTGCAGGGCGCTGGAGTCTACTCCTCCGGTAAGAATCTTTCCGCTATGCGGGGCAATAGTATTATAGGCCCGGGCCAGACGCGTGATACTATCCAACAGGATAACTACATCCTTCTTATGCTCTACCAGGCGCTTAGCCTTCTCCAAGACAATCTCAGCCACCTGAATATGCCGCTCCGAGGGCTCATCAAAGGTTGAGCTGATCACCTCGGCCTTAACCGAACGCGCCATATCCGTGACTTCTTCGGGGCGCTCATCAATTAACAGGATAAGCGGGATAGTATCGGGGAAATTGGTAGTAATACTATTGGCTACCCTTTGCATAATTACAGTTTTCCCGCTATAGGGCGGAGCGACAATCAGGCCCCGCTGGCCTTTTCCCAACGGAGTAATCAGGTCCATAATCCGCATCGAGATCTCATCGGGGTCAGTTTCCAAAAGATAACGTTCTTTGGGATACAGCGGCGTAAGGTTGTCAAAAAGAATCTTATCTTTGGCACTCTCCGGATTCTCAAAATTTACCGCCTCGACTTTGAGCAGGGCAAAATATTTTTCTCCTTCTTTGGGGGGACGGATTTGACCGCTGACGGTATCGCCGGTACGCAGGCCAAACTTACGAATTTGCGAAGGAGAAATGTAGATATCATCGGGGCAGGGTAAATAATTATAATTAGACGACCTCAAGAAGCCAAAGCCGTCCTGCAAGATTTCCAATATCCCTTCGCCGAAGATATGGCCTTCCTGTTGGGCCTGGGCCTGCAGGATTTTAAAAATCATATCCTGTTTCCGCAAACCGCTGGCCTCGTTAACCTTTAACTTCTTGGCTATCTTAGCGAGCTCCGTCATCTTCATATTCTTCAAATTCGCTATTTCCATCACTACCTCCTTCAATGAGCACATAACTTACGGAGTGTAAGCAAACGTAAGTTATCGTGCGAATTGACCCCGCCGAGTGCAGAGAAATTATCGAAGAAAATTTCTCTGCTTTTTAGGCCCTTGCTTAAAAGGATAGCAAGGCCTATCCTTTAGGATTACGAGGCGGGGTAAGTTTAAACCAAACTTTTTTTACCTGTTCCTTGGTTTGTTTGAGCGTTCCATTATTGTCGATAACAAAATCAGCTAATTTAATTTTCTTCCCGATGTCCATTTGGCAGCTCAGCCTTTGAGAAATGTCTGAGCGCAGAGTCTTTCGCGCCCTGCTGCATCTTCTGACCAGCCTGTTTTGACTTGCCTTGACTACTATTAATTTATCTACCGCCTTGTTTAAACCGGATTCAATTAAAAGCGGCGCGTCGATAACAATAATTTTAGGCGCGCGACAGCGTCTAAGTACCTTAAGCTCTAACTTTATTTCTTTGAGTATCTGGGGGTGAGTAATCCGTTCTATTTTTTTTAAGGCGCTTTTTTTCTCGAAGACAACTGCGGCCAATCTCTTTCTATTAATCCGGCCTCGGGAAGTAACAAATTCCGGCCCAAAACACTCAACCAATTTTGAATAAACCGGGCTGCCCGGACGAATCATCCGGTGATAAATCTGATCGGCATCAATCACCAAAGCGCCCAGGCTGCGCAACATTTTGGCGACGGTAGTCTTTCCGCTGCCGTAACTTCCCGTTAAACCTAAGACCTGAGCACGTGCCTCTATTGTATTAGCGCTCATTTAATGCCTGTCGATAAAGTTTGATATATTTCTCTGCGGAGGCCGCCCAGGAAAAGTCATACTGCATTGCCCGGCGCATTAATTTCAGCCATTGATTCCGCTTTTTATATACGGCCATTGAGCGCTCAATCGCCTGGAACATCTTTTTGCCGGAATATTCCTCAAACACAAAGCCATTACCTTGTCCTGTCTTGCTTTGATAATCTTCAACTGTATCGGCCAATCCGCCGGTTTTACGCACCACAGGAATCGTGCCATACTTTAAAGAGATTAGTTGCCCCAATCCGCAAGGTTCATAATTAGAAGGCATCAAAAAAATATCACAGCCGGCATAGATCTTTTGAGCCAACGTTGCATCAAAGCGCAGATTGATCGAAAAATTTTTATATTTTTTTTGTTTTATTAATTCTAAAGCTTCGTGGTATTTATTGTCTCCTGTTCCCAGGAGCACAAATTGCAGTTTCTGTTTAGCCATCTTTTCCAAGGCCGAAATGATTAATTCTATCCCCTTCTGCTCAGCCAGACGGGTAACGATCCCAAATAAAGGAATGTTTTCGTCTTCAGTTAAATTCAACTCCCGCTGCAAGCCCTTTTTATTCACGGCCTTGAGCTCTAAATTACCCGGACCATATTTTTGAAAAATCTTATCGTCGGTAGCCGGATTCCAGGCAGTGTAATCCAGGCCGTTAATGATGCCGGATAAATTTTCTTTCCTTTGCCTTAATACCCCGTCCAGCCCGCAGCCAAACTTGGGTAATTGGATTTCTTGGGCATAAGTGGGACTGACTGTTGTAATAAAATCAGCGAAGAGCAGGCCGCCTTTGAGCAAATTGACCTGATTATAAAATTCCAGCGCCTGCATATTAAACAGCGACCAGTCCAGGTTCGTCTGGGGAAACTGCTCTTTAGCAAACAGCCCCTGATAGGCCAGGTTATGAATAGTAAAGATAGTTTTAGTCTGCTTAAAAAAATCATCCTGGTTAAGTTTGGTTTTTAAGTAAACCGGGATCAGCGCGCTCTGCCAGTCGTTACAATGGATAATATCCGGACAAAAATTTTGTTGTTTTAACAAATCCAAGACTTGTTGGCAGAAAAAGCTGAATCTTAGTAAATTATCATCGTAGTCTCCACCGGCTTCTCCATAGAGCCCAGAGCGGTTAAAATACTGCTCATTTTCTATTAAAAATACATCAATGGCCTCACCCAGGCGCGCAATTTTGCCCGGAACCTTTATTCCTTTATACTTAGGCAAGGCAACCTTCACCAGGCAGCCTTTTTTTTCAAGGGCCTGGGGTAAAGCACCGCTGACATCGGCTAGACCACCGGTCTTAGCAAAAGGTACCATTTCGCTTGAGCAAAACAAAATTTTCATTTCATCTCCAGCCAGTTATAACCAGTTTTAATTGATACTTTCACCGGTACTTTCAATTTAATCACGTTCTCCATCAGATCCTTAATTAAGGTTTGAGCTTGTTCTAGTTCTTCCCGGGGCACGGCAAACACCAGCTCATCGTGGACCTGAAGCAGCATTTTACTTAGCAGTCTCTGGGCGCTCAATTGTTGATGAATAGCCACCATTGCCGATTTGATTAAATCACTGGCTGAACCTTGCACCGGAGTATTCACCGCCACTCTTTGGGCAAACTGCCGCAGATTTTCACTGGGGCTGTTGATTTCCGGAATATAACGCCGGCGGTTTAATAAGGTAGTGACAAAACCGCGAGTCTTAGCCTGCTCAATTACCCGGTCAATATATTTTTTAACGCCTGGATATCTCTGAAAGTAAGCCTGGATAAATTCTTGGGCTTTGGCCTGCTCAATGCCTAAATCTTTAGAAAGACTGTAAGGGCCCATTCCGTAAACAATACCGAAATTTACCGTTTTGGCCGTAGCGCGCATTTCAGCCGTAACCTGGTCTTGCCTGGCGCCAAAAATCAACGAGGCTGTATAGACATGGATATCCCTATCTTCTTTAAACGCTGAGGTCAGGTTTTTATCTGCGGATAGATGCGCCAGTATCCTCAATTCAATCTGCGAATAATCAGCGGATAGAAGCAAAATTGACTCATTCCCAGAAATAAATAACTGTCGAATCTTTTTTCCTAATTCGCTGCGGATGGGGATATTTTGCAGATTGGGGCCGCTGGAAGACAGCCGGCCGGTCGCGGTTGCGGTCTGATTGAATAAGGTATGAACCTTTCCGGTCTCCGGACGTAACAGCTTGAGCATCCCATCAAGATAGGTAGATTTTAGTTTGGCCAGCTCCCTAAATTCCAAAAGGGCAAAAGGCAAGGCGTGCAGCTTGGAAAGCTTCCTTAATACTTCAGTATCGGTTGAGCTTCCGGTTTTAGTACGTTTAATCCGGGGTAATTTTAATTTTTCGAATAAAATATAACTCAGCTGCTTAGGGGAATTGATGTTAAAATCTTCTTTAGCCATTTCAATAATATCTTTAGTCAGCTGTTTGAGCTTTTTTTCAAAATCAGCCGATAAATATAGTAAGAGCTCCTTATCTAAAGCGATGCCCTCTTTTTCCATAT
>JAFGCM010000103.1 GCA_016932635.1 Candidatus Omnitrophota bacterium | reverse complement strand
CGGAGAGGCAGGGATTCGAACCCTGGAGACCTTGCGGTCTACGCGCTTTCCAAGCGCGCGCACTAGGCCGGGCTATGCGACCTCTCCGATTACGTAATCAAGCTCGCTAATCTACCATGCACAGTATCTTTTAAAGAGATAAAATCGCCGGGCTGAAATTCTGTTGTTTCAACCGGCGGGAGTATCGTCAGCTTACCCTTGACTTTTGTTTTAAAGAACCAGCTGCCTTTAGGAATGGCGTCCCTGGTGCCGCTTATTGCAATGGGGAGGATGGGTTTCTGCTCTTGGATCGCCAGCTTAAAGGCACCGTTTTGAAACTCACCTATCTTACCGGTTGCGCTGCGCGTACCTTCTGGAAAGAAAACCACCGAGATATCATTCTTCAGCCAATACGCGGCTTTGCGATAGGACTGTTTAATGCTTGCGAATTTCCCCCGCGAGAGCTTGATGTGCTTGGTTAAAAAAAGGCACCAGCCAATAAATGGTATTTGAAAAAGGCTCTCTTTTGCCACCCACTTGAACTGCATGCGCGTCTGGTACATTACTATAATATCCGCAAGGCTTTGATGATTGGAAACTACTACGTATGTTTTATGCGGGTCGATATTTTCTAATCCGCTGACCTGAAGCCGCCAATAAGGATTGAAGCCAATCACCGCGCTTGACCACCAAAAACATTGCCGGTGATTAACTTTTCTTTTTTTGTCAAAGGGAAAAAGGATAATCGTCAAAAACGACTCTACAAAAAAGAGCAAAATGGTAAGAAAAGCGGTAACTATCCAGATCCCTATTGAAACTACAGCTGCCATTTTTTCATGCTCGCTTCAGGGGCGGATGCGGTATTTTCGTTTTGCCCCTTTTCTTCCGCCGCGGCCAAAACCGCCTTGAGGTTTTGTATATTGAATAAATTTTTCCTGGGGAAACTCAGGATGCTCTGCTATAGGCAGGGCAGTCTTAATCAGTTTTTCTATGTTGCGCACATCCTTGCCCTGTTCCGGTGTCGCAAAAGAGATAGCACGGCCTTCGTGCCCGGCGCGGCCTGTACGGCCAATACGATGCACATAATGCTCGGTGTCATCGGGGAGATCGTAATTTATAACAAGCTCTATGCCTGTCACATCAATGCCCCTGGCCGCAATATCAGTGGCAACAAGTATCCTGTATCTTCCCGCCTTAAAGCCCTCCAGCGCCTGGCGCCGCTGACCAAGCGAGCGGTCGGAATGAATTTCTGCGCTGCTGTAGCCTTTGTTTCTTAACAGATGGTTTAATATAGCCGCACCCCGCTTGGTTCGGGAAAAAAGCAGAACCGGACCGCGGTAACAGTTGAGTATCTTTGTCAGGAGCTGTTTTTTTGCGGCTTTACTGACAATAAATAATTCCTGAACAATGCGTTCGGCCGCAGTGCCTGAAGGCGCAACCTCAATATGAACAGGCAGTTTCATATGCGCGGATGCTATGGACATAACCTCCGGGGGTATTGTCGCCGAAAAAAGCATTGTCTGCCTGTTCCTGGGAATACGTTTAAGAATGCGCCGGATATCCGGCAGAAAGCCCATATCCAGCATCCGGTCCGCCTCATCCAAAATCAGGACATTGACATCAGACAAAACAACTGTGCGCCGCTCCATGTGATCGACCAGGCGTCCGGGAGTAGCGACCAGAATACGCGGGTTTGTTCTTAGCGCTTTTAGCTGCAGATGCATGGATGCGCCACCTATAATAACAGCTGTCTTGATGCCGAACAACGGGGCAATTTGCTGAAAGACCTCATTAACCTGAAGCGCCAGTTCCCGGGTAGGCACAAGCACAAGACAACGACCCTGTTGCTGCGCCAGGCGCTGAATAACGGGAATGGCAAAAGCAAGAGTTTTGCCTGTGCCGGTCTGGGCCACACCTATAAGGTCCTTATGCTCTATGGCTATAGGGATAGCCTTGTGCTGTATGGGCGTGGGCACGGTAAACTTCATCCTGTCCAGCGCCCCTAATATTTTGGGAGCGATTCCCAGGCCGTCAAAAGAATTGCCCGGCCTTTGTGCCATCTCTGTCATGATAGCTCCTTACTTTTTATAGGATGATTTATAGGCATTATGCTCATCCACTCTACGGGAAATATCTTCGGTCATGCCGATATAAATTCTATCGGGATATTGTTTGCTGACGAGAATATAAACGATATGCATATATGTTGTTGTCCTGCTACGCCCTTCAGTACGAAAACTCTGGTAGGGCTTCGCAGGAATTGGCGAAGCAGAATGGCGGAGAGGCCGAGATTCGAACTCGGGGTGGGCAAAGCCCACAACAGTTTTCAAGACTGCCGCTTTAAACCGCTCAGCCACCTCTCCATCTTCACTACTTCACATAAGCTCTAATAATCTTTTGCTCGGCAGTTGGCCTGTTGGCCGAATCCGTATCCACAGCTTCTATTTTCTGCACCACATCATAGCCGGAGATAACTTCGCCAAAAATGGTATGGCGCATATTCAGCCAGGGTGTCTTGATAGTAGTAATGAAAAACTGGCTGCCGTTAGTATTGGGTCCGGCATTGGCCATAGCTAAAAGACCGGGCCGGTCAAACTGCACATCGGTCTTTACCTCATCCGCAAACGGCTCACCCCAAATGGAGCTGCCGCCCGTTCCTGTTCCGGTAGGGTCTCCGCCCTGAATCATAAAATTTTTAATCACCCGGTGAAAGATTATTCCGTCGTAATATCCCTTTTTGCACAGCAGCGCAAAATTTTCACAGGCCTTGGGCGCCACCTCGGGCATCAGCTTGACCTCAATCGTGCCCTGGGTGGTTTCCAGAACAACTAAAATCTCTTCTTGCGGCGGGCCAGCGAATACATAACCGGCTACGCTAGAAACAAATAATGCCATCAGGATAATTTTCATCGCCTTTATTATACCCTCCCCTCTTTAATTTAACAAACAATATTTTTGAACTTTTTATTGATTTTTAATAAGTTTTATGTTTTAATATCAAGTATGGATGAGTTTATTCTAATTAAAGAGATATCTCTTTATGTCAGTCTAATTTGCGCTATTCTGCTGTTAATTGTCCGCTTGTATAAGCGCGTGCTTGCGGCTGAAAATGAAAAAAGGTCCCTGGAGGGCTTAGTTACTTCCTTGTTGAATAAATATTCCAACAGAGACTCTATTCTCTCGCACTATGTTTTTGATACCCGCCGGGGCATTTATCAGCATAAAGTCAACGGCCAACTCTATTGCCACAAGTGCCTGCTGGAGAAGACTCACGAATCCCCGCTGGAGACCCAAACAGCAGGCTGGTCCTGTCCCCAGTGCGGCAGTTTTTACCGCAATCCCGACAAATAGCCTCCCGATAATTTTTTCAATCTCAAAGAATCTTCGGCGCCCAAGTTTTTAAAACGCAGGCCGTAATTATGGCCCTGACGCCAGATGAGTTGGGCGTGGGTCCTGATTTTCGGCAAAGACAGAGGAACAAATTCCAGGATAGGATCTTGGGGTAAGCTGATATTATCTTCCAAGGCTACCCGGATACCCTGCTCGCTCAAATCCACACCTTGGGCCCGCAAAGCCGGCAGCGATGAGCCGGTCAGTTTAATCTTTATCGGGAACTCGATCTTTATTCTTGGGCTTTGTCGCCTTTCCATATTCGTAAAAATTCAGCGGAGAGAGGAGGATTCGAACCCCCGAGGATCTTACGACCCTAACGCTTTTCGAGAGCGCCGCATTCAACCACTCTGCCATCTCTCCGGACCTTACAAAAACCAATATTGGTAAATCGAGTAATAGATGCTGCCTGAGCGCTCAACTGCCGAACGGAAAAATACAGCAAAAGAAAAATCCTTAAACACCGCGCTCAAGATCAGGCTGACCAAAAGCATGTTCAGCACATAAATTAAAGATACCGAAAATAAATAGCCGGTTTTTAAAATATCGCTTTGTTTAACTTTTAGCGACTGTATCGTCATTACCAGGTGCAGCGTCAGGCTAAAGCCGACCAGAAACAGAAAATGCGGCGTATAAGCCGAGACATCCCGGAATAACGAGCTTAAAAAATAAACCAGCCAGAAAAAAAGCGTGTAAGTGGGAAAAAAATAAGGAAACAGGGCAATAAAGAAGTTGGATTTCGTCGTTAACACCCCGCCGCCGCGGGAGGAGACCCGGAAAGAGCTCACCCGGCCCCCGCAGATAAAAGTGGCCAGGGCATGGGCCAGTTCGTGGCTAAGCACGTAAAAATAATTCGGTTTATACAAGGCCAGGTGCATAATCAAATAAATAAATACGCCTTTTAAAAAATAACCGGCCGCGCCGCCGAAGTTTTGCACCTCACCCAGCTCGGCCCCAAAGGAAAGGCTGGTGGCCACCGCCACGGGCAAAAGTAAAATGCCAATCAATACCTTTAAGATTCGGATGATCATTGAGAATTAAGGTTTAATTTCGCGCTGCCCATCCAGATAAGGCACCAGCGCCTTGGGGATGACAATATTTCCCTTTTCGTCCTGGTGATTTTCTAAAAGCGCAATCACCGTGCGCGCCAAAGCTACTCCCGAGCCGTTTAAAGTGTGTACAAATTCCGTTGTCGTGCGCCCGTCGTCTTTCCTGCGGCGAAACTTGATATTTGCCCGGCGGGCCTGAAAATCGGTAAAATTACTGCAACTGGAAACCTCAAGCCAGCTCTGGCTGGCCGGCGCCCAGGCCTCTAAGTCGTAACATTTGCTTCCGGCAAAACTAACCTCGGCCGTACAAAGCATTACCACCCGATAGGGCAGCTCCAGTAGCTGCAGCACCTCCTCGGCATCCTTGAGTAAAGACTCAAGCTCATCAAAAGATTGCTCCGGTTTAACAAATTTTACCAATTCCACTTTGTCAAACTGGTGCACCCGGGTTAGGCCGCGGGTATCTTTGCCGTAAGAGCCGGCCTCGCGGCGAAAACAGGCCGTATAGGCGGTATAGTAGATGGGCAATTGCTCTTCCTGCAAAATTTCATTGCGGTGAATATTGGTTACCGGCACCTCCGCTGTGGGAATAAGAAAGTAGTCATCATCTTTCAGCCGGTACATATCCTCCTCCAGCTTGGGCAGCTGGCCGGTCCCGGTCATACTGGCGCGATTAACCAGAAACGGAGGAAAGACCTCGGTGTAGCCATGCTTTTTGGTATGTAAATCCAGCATAAAATTATACAGCGCCCGCTCCAGGCGCGCGCCCTGGCCCATAAACAGGATAAAATTAGAGCCGGTAATCTTACCGGCCCGGACAAAGTCAATAATCCCCAAGTGCTGAGCTATCTCTAACTGGTTGCGCAGCTTGAAGTTAAATTTAGCTGGCTTACCCCAACTGCGGATGATCTGGTTCTGCTGCGGCCCAGAACCAACAGGCACGCTATTATGGCAAATATTTGGGATATTGAGCAACGAACTAGCCAATTTTGGCTCTATCTCACCCACTTTATCCTCTATTTTGGCTATTTTTTGGGACAGTGACTTAGCAGTACCAACTAGGTCCTTTGCCCCGGCTTTTTTGCTCAACATCATCTGGGCAATCTGCTCCGAGAGCAGGTTTTTCTTGTGCTTAAGATCATCCATTTCCGAGGCCAGTTTTCTTTTTTCCGTATCTAATTTAAGTACAGCATCCAGGTCCAATTTCAGGCCCCTACTCTTAATCGCCTTATTTACCAGATCAGCATTCTCACGGATAAACTTAACATCTAACATCTTCACTCCTATGATTGATTAGCCTTTAACCACACCCAAGGGGCGCATCCGGCAGACGCGCCGGGAAATCCCGGCCTGATGCACCACATTGACCACGTCACTAACATTTTTATAAGCCTCCGGGGCCTCCTCGGCTAGGGTATCGCGTCCTGCTGAACGCACAAAAATTCCTTTTTGCTCCAATTCCCGGGCAATGGAACGACCCTTTAATTTTCGAATCGCTGCTGAACGCGATAAACGGCGGCCGCTGCCGTGACAGGTACTAAAAAAAGTTTCGGCGGCCTGCTCTGTGCCCACCAAGAGAAAAGAGTAGCGGCCCATATCACCGGGGATAATCACCGGCTGGCCTACCGGGCGATATCTTGGGGGAAGTTCAGGATGTCCTGGCGCAAAGGCGCGCGTGGCCCCTTTTCGGTGCACACATAAGCGCTTTTCTTTGCCCTCAATGTTATGTTTCTCGATCTTAGCGATATTGTGGGCGACGTCGTAAACTAAACTCAACCCTAAATCTTTTGGCCCCAGATTAAAAAATTTCTGAAAAGTCCGCCGGGTAAGCTCCATCAATACTTGACGGTTGCACCAGGCGTAATTGGCGGCGCAGCGCATCGCCCCTAAATAAGCCTGACCTTCCGGCGATTTAACCGGCGCGCAAGCTAATTGCCGATCCGGCACCTGAATGCCGAATTTACTCAAAGTGCGCACCATGCCCTTGGCATAATCATCGCAAATTTGATAACCGAAACCGCGCGAGCCGGAATGAATCATTACAGTGATCTGGCCCAGATGTAAATTGAACACGCCGGCGGCTTGCTCGTCATATATCTGGTCAATTACCTGAATCTCTAAAAAATGGTTGCCCGAGCCTAAGGTGCCGGCCTGTTTCTGCCCGCGCTCATAGGCGCGGGAAGAAACTGTCTGGGGATCCGCTCCCTGAATCGCCCCGCGCTCTTCAGTGTATTCTATATCTTCAGGAAAGCCGTAGCCTTTTTCTACCGCCCATTGTGCGCCTTTAATCAGTAACTTTTTTTCTTCCTGGACACTGGTGTGAATTTCTCCTTTTGAGCCTAAACCGCTGGGGACATTATTAAACAGCGCGTAAACCAAATCACGGATCTTGGGCTGGACATCCTGCTCGCTCAAATTTGTCCGCGCCAGGCGCACCCCGCAATTTATGTCGAATCCTACTCCCCCAGGCGAAATTACACCACCGGCTTCAATATCCGTCGCTGCCACTCCGCCAATACAATTTGAGACAACAAAATTATCAGCAATAAAATTGTGGTCGGAATGACAAACCGTAAAATCATAAACAAAATCTTGATAGCTGGTTTTTTCTATTTTCCTAATCTCATCCCAAACCATCCCACTTTGTCCAAGTCCCGCTGTTACTTCCCTTTGATAATCCTCAAGTAAAGGAAAACTCACTGGAATACGGGGAATAATTTTTCTGCCTTTATTGAGTTTCCAGCAAACATCTATAACAAATCTCTTTGTTAAAGGATTCCCTGCTAATTGCAAAGCAATCTTTTGATAACTCAATCTATTTTTTAATAAACGAGGGATAACTACTTCTATTGCTTCTTTCTTTTCTTTCAATAAATTGTCTTTAAATTTAAGGTATTGAGTGGCTATATTTGCTTCAAAAGACCTTTGCTGATTATATTCAAAACCGATTTTGCCCCAGAGATTAAAAATATTTTCTGGTTTTGGAGAAAGCAAAAGTTCCAAAGCCCAAGAAACCTCGCCTCTTGTGTTGATATGTCTTTTTCTTTTATCAATATAAAGGGTTTTTACTCCAAATTCTTTTAAAAGCTTGGAAATATCATTTAAAAAATCTTTTCCGTTCTTTATCAATTCTTCTCTTTTAGCCATAGGAAAAACTGGGGCATTGAAATAGCCTCTTCGCTCTAATCTCCTGTGGGGCCGGCGTAACTCACATCCAAAAAGAGAAGCCAAAAATAAACGTTTCTGCCAAAGAGGTGTTCGAAAAATCCATCTAGGAATTCTGTAAGCTTGTTTTACCTTACTTCCTCGGGGAACTCCTAAGGTCTCTAACAGTATTACTAAACTGGAAGCGTTCACGCTAAACCAATAACGGTTGTATAATTTATTATTTCTGCGATATATCCTTACTCTCCCAAAATGGATTGGACCTGGGGTATAACCAATCCTTTCTAAGTCTTCCCTGGCCTTCTCTAAATCTTGTGGCTTTCCTGCAAAATGGAAAACTCCATCTTCTCTTTTTCCGATAAAATTCATTGAGGCATCGCCAAAAACAAAACCCATTATTTTTAAAATATAGGGGAGTTTAGGGTGGTCATAAGTTAGAGCTAAAAGATTGCGTTTTTTTAATTTTTGGAGAATTATGTCAAACTTGGGTGCGCCCGGTTTTCTTCCCGCTTTTAATAAAGTTCTTCTGATATCTTGCTCTGAGATAATTGTTTTACCAGAAGGTTTCTCATAAGGAACACCCCGGAAAGGAAAAATCGCTACCTTCATCTTAGAAGACAATTCTTTTATAGGTTTCATTCCCGTTGGTGTTAATAAAGGGTGATCGCCTGTGGCTTTAATTTCATAACCAGTTTTAGTGGTTATTTTCAATATCTCCTTCGGTTCTAATTTTAAAAATTTCAAAATAGAGGTTTCGACTGGCTTATGAGAAGTTAAATCGATACACCTAAGGTCTTGATTAGGCCAATCTTTTTGAAAGTCTTCTATTTCCTTATAAAAGCCGAAGTTGGTCAATACCTTAGTGTCTTTTGTTAAACAAAAACCATAGCCCCAATGGATATCGGGCATGGCCAGGGAATATTTCACGATGCCGGGCAGATGCGCGACGTTGGCAACCTGCTCCGCGGCGCGGTCAGAGCGAATATCTTTCAGCAGATTTTCATCGGCATAGATAATCCCCGGAACGCGCATTCCCGAATTGTAGCTTTTGGGGATGCGCCACCTGTAATCGTCAATTTTCTCTAATGGTCCGCCCCACTCAGACATCAAATATCGCCTCAGCTTGCCAAATATCTTTTACTTTCTCTACTTTCAGCGCATGATAAGTTACGGCCTTAATTTCTGTCTTTAAGCGGTGGCGCGTTAAATCCAGCGGCTCGCCGCGGGCCTGGGCCAAAACTAAATTTTCCGTCAGTTTCTCGATTAGGAATTGTTTAAAAATGATTCTTTTGCTAGTGTATTGATAAAGCAGCTCCCTTAACCACGATAAAAAAAGCTCCTCAAGATCAGGAGCCTCTACTTCAATCTTTAATGATTTTTGGACGCGCACGTTTCTTAAGTCGGCAATCAGCTCAAAGCAGCCGACGGCCGCATTGACAAACAACTCGTTCAGGTCTTTTCCATAGGCGCGCAATCCAATATCCGCTGTGTGGTCAATGATTTCATATGGTTTCATAAAAATTTTTTATTCGTAGCTTTTATCTACGAACTACGAACTCATAACTACGAACTAATTTGATGAGCCGCGAAGGGTTCGAACCTTCGACACCCGCCTTAAACACAAATGTTACTCTGTCTGTAAACAGAGGACTGATGTCTTCTTCAGTCTCTGCATATCGCTATGCAGGTCAGACTATCCCATCTCCATAATATTCGCGGAGTCCTGATTATAGTCGTTGAACCTTCCCGGTTCAAATTGAACCAGGCTTGGCTGCGGATTATCTGCATCCCGGCGTTTTTACTGCTGTTACATCGCAGTAGCAGAGAATACACCAGATTTTCCCGCAATTTTCAGGATTTTTCCCTGTTTAGTTTCCTAAATAGGGCCCCTTTTAGCAAAGGGCGGTGCTCTACCAACTGAGCTAGCGGCCCACAACTTTTATTCAATTATGAATGAACTAAATTAAAACTTAGCCTTCTTGGATCTCTTTTTCTTTGGCAGCTAAGGCTTGATCGATCTCGGCGGTATATTTGTCGATGAATTTCTGCACTTCATCCTGCGACTTAAACCGGTCGTCTTCGGCAATATCCTTGTTTTTCTCCGACTGCTTCAAGGTCTCGTTGGCATCGCGCCGGGCGGTGCGTAAAGAGACCCGGCCGTTTTCGGCAATCTTTTTGACAATTTTGTCCAACTCCTGGCGCCGTTCATCCGTCAGATGCGGGATGCCGATGCGAATCAGTTTGCCGTCGTTATTGGGGGTAATCCCCAGATTGGCCTCGAGGATGGCTTTTTCCACCTGTTTAATAATCGAGGGGTCCCAGGGGTGAATCACGACTAAACGCGGCTCCGGAGTGGAGATTGTGGCCAGTTGCTTAATGGGTGTTTTGGTCCCATAATATTCCACTAGAATACCTTCGACCAGACTGGTCGAGGCCCTTCCCGTGCGCACCTCGGAAAATTCCCTGTTCACCGCATAGACGGTCTTCCTCATTTTTTCTTCGGTCTCGTGTAAAATATCCTTAATGGCCATCACCGCCCTCCCTCAACTAACTATTGTGCCGATTTTCTCACCCAGGACAATGCGTTTAATATTTCCGGGTGTCTTGATATTGAAAACAACAATCGGCAGATTATTATCCATACATAGGCTGATCGCCGTGGCGTCCATTATTTTCAAGCCCAGCTTGAGCACCTCGATAAACTTAAGTTCCTCGTATTTCTTGGCGTCTTTATCTTTATGCGGGTCGGATGAATAGATACCTTCGACCTTGGTGGCCTTTAAGATTACTTGCGCGCTGATCTCATTGGCCCGCAGGGCCGCGGTAGTATCAGTAGAAAAATATGGACTGCCTGTTCCGGCTACAAAAATCACCACCCGGCCTTTTTCCAAATGTCTGATGGCCCTGCGGCGAATGTAAGGCTCGGCCAACTCCTGCATCGCGATTGCCGTCTGCACCCGCGTAAACACATTGAGCTTTTCCAGGGCATCCTGAAGCGCTAAGCCGTTAATCACCGTGGCCAGCATCCCCATATAATCGGCGGCGGCCCTGTCCATGCCTTCGCCGGCTGCGGATAGGCCGCGAAAGATATTTCCGCCTCCGACCACAACGGCAACCTGAACTCCCAAGCCCGCTACTTCCTTAATCTGTTCGGCCACCGAGGAAATAACTTCGCTGCCAATTCCGTAACGGCGTTCTCCCTGCAGGGCCTCGCCGCTAATCTTCAGGACTATCCGTTTAAATACCGGGGCCTTGGGCTTTAGCTTCTGGCTCAAACTTATTCTCCCAACTGAAAGCGCGTAAATCTGCGCACTACTATATTTTCACCTGTTTTGGCAATTAGCTCAGTTAGATACTCTCCTATAGTCTTTTGGTCGTCTTTAATAAAAGCCTGTTCCAGGAGACAATGGCTTTGATAAAATTCATCCAAACCATCTTTGTGCTCTTTGGCCACAGCTGCGGGCACATCTTCTTTTTTTAGATAACTCGGTTCAAGCGCCGCAATCTGCATCGCCAAGTCCCGGGTAAATTGAATGAACTCTTCATTACGGCAGACAAAATCAGTCTCGCAATTTACCTCTACCAAAACACCGATTTTGTTATGTAAATGGACGTAGGCCTCAATTCGTCCTTCCCGAGCCTCCCGGGCAGACTTTTTGGCAGCGATGGCTACGCCTTTTTTGCGCAATAATTTTATCGCTTGCTCAAAATCGCCTTTACTCTCCTGCAGGGCCTGCTTGCAATCCATTACTCCGACACCCGTCTTTCCGCGTAATTTTTGAATATCCTGGGCGGTAATCTTCATTGTTTATTTTTCCTCTCTGACTCTTTTGCTGCCTTCTGTTTTTGGTTTTTTCTTCAACTGCTGCTCTTTGGTCTCCTTGATTTTTCTTTCCGCATCTTCTATAATCAGTTCTTCAGTCTCGTCCTCGGGCTTATCTGCGCTAACTGCTTGAGCCTTTGCCTGTTCTTTTTCTTCGGCTTCCTTTTTAGTTTTCTTAATCTGCAGATAGCTTTGCCTGCCGCTTAAAACGCTGTCGGCAATCAGCGAGACTACCAGCTTAATCGACCTTAAGGCATCATCGTTTCCGGGAATGGGAAAATTGATGTCAGTAGGGTCGCAGTTGGTATCCAAAAGCGCAATCACAGGGATAGAAAGCCGCTTGGCCTCGCGCACTGCGCTTTCTTCCTTTTTGGGATCCACCACCACCAAGGCATTGGGCAGCTTTTTCATCTGGACTATCCCGGATAACTTCTTCCTTAATCGGCCAATTTCTTTTTCCAATAAGGCCTTTTCTTTTTTGGTTAAAGCGGCGGAATTTTCATCGGCGGCCTTTTTCTCCAACTCCTGCAGCCGTTCCACGCTTTTGCGAATGGTGGCAAAATTGGTCAAGGTCCCCCCCAGCCACCTTTCATTAACAAAAAACATCCCGCAACGCTGGGCCTCCTCGGCCACGCTTTCCTGGGCCTGCTTTTTGGTGCCGACAAAAAGAATGTACTCGCCGCGCTCGGTCAAGTCCTGCAGAAAGTCACAAGCTGTTTTTAAGCGTTGCGCGGTCTGCTGCAGGTCAATAATGTAGATACCGCTTCTTTCACCAAAGATAAAGCTCTTCATCCTGGGATTCCAGCGCTTGGTCTGGTGCCCAAAATGTACTCCCGCCTCCAAAAGCTGCCTAATCAAAGTTTCGACTGCCAATTTGTGTTCTCCTTCCTTCAATGAGCCCTGAAGTTACGAAAATTCCTAATTTTCGTAACTTCATCTTCTCTAGTTACCCTTCGTAGAATTGGGCGAATTAACCCCGATAGCTGCAAGAAAATTTAGGCCCTTACTTAAAAGGATAGTAAGGCCTATCCTTTAGGATTAGCTATAAATTTTCGCAGCGTCTTGCTATCGGGATAAGTTCGGCCAGCGACTTACCTGCCTGCCGGCCTGCCTGCCGGACGGGCAGGTAGGCAGGCGTTCCATAAGTCGCGGCCTCACTTACTATACCAATAACTAAGCCTTTTTTCAACAACTATTTAATGAGCACTAAACCCCGAAGCTTCGGGGTTTATCTCCTTCAGTTTCTCTTTGCAAGAACGTGCGGCTTTATTCCTCCCGAAATTGCAACTGGTAAAGCTGTTTATAAAGACCGCCTTGGGCCATTAATTCTTCGTGGACGCCGAATTCAGCCACGCTGCCTTCTTTTAACACCGCAATCTTGGTGGCGTTTCTCACCGTGGATAAGCGATGGGCAATTACAAAGACTGTACGCCGGCGCATCAGCTGCTCCAGGGCCTGCTGGACTAAAATCTCCGACTGTGAATCCAGCTGCGAGGTGGCCTCATCCAGGATCAGAATCGGCGAATTTTTCAACAGCGCCCGGGCAATCGCCAGGCGCTGCTTCTCGCCTCCGGAGAGCCGGAAACCCCGGTCGCCGATAACCGTATCGTAACCTTGGGGCATCTTCTGGATAAATTCATCGGCCCGGGCCGCCTGCGCGGCCTCAATTATTGCCTCATGGCGAGCCTGGAGATTACCGTAGGCAATATTGGCCTTCACCGTATCGTTAAACAGAAACATTTCCTGGGTGACGATGCCGATTTTTTCCCGCAAGGACTTGAGCGTAAAATCACGGATATCGCGGCCGTCAAAGGTAATCGCGCCCGTAGTAACGTCGTAAAACCGCGGGATCAGGTTGACCAGGGTGGTTTTGCCGACACCGCTGGGCCCGACAATGGCTAAGACCGTGCCTACCGGCACCGTTAAATTGACATTATTTAATACATCGCTCGCTTCGCCCTGATACTTGAAGCTGACCTGTTCAAAACGAATCATTTTTTTTACTCCCGGCAGAATAACCGTGCCCGGCTGATCGTGGATTTCCTGCGGCGTATCTAAAATTTCAAAAATCCGCGTGGCTGCGGCGGCGGACTGCTGGATCACCGCATTGATGCTGCTTAAGCGTTTAAACGGCTGCACGCACTGAAACATCGCCCCCATAAAAGCAGCAAACATCCCGAAAGAAAGCTCACCCTGAATAATCTGCTTTCCCCCCACATACAAGACCAGCATCGCCGCCAGCGTCCCCACAAATTCGGTAATCGGGCTGATGGCAATAATTCTTTTGGCCGATTTAAGCGAAATCTTAAAATAGCCAAGGCTCGCCTTGTTGAACCTGTCTATTTCATAGCGCTCCATAGAAAAGGTCTTCACTATTCTAATGCCGGAGATACCTTCGTAGAGCGCGCTGGTCAACTCGGCCATTCTTTCCTGTGCGGTCTTGCTGATCTTGCGCAAGGCCCGGCTGATTCTGATGACCGGAATACTGATGAAAGGGAACAAGACAAACGACAGTAAAAATAGCCGCCAGTTAATTAAAATCGCGATGGCCAAAAGAATCACTACTTTAAAGCCTTGATAGAATATGTCGGTGAGCCCCTGGGCAATGGAATTATTAATTACCCCCACATCATGGGTAATCCGGGAAATCAAAACACCCACTTTACTTTTACTATAATAGTCTAAAGAGAGATATTGATACTTGGCGTAAAGCGCATCGCGAATATCGCGCAGGACTAATTGGCCCACCTTGGTCATCAGGTATTGGCGGATAAATTCGCACAGGCCCTTCAGCAGAAACAGGCTTAAGAATCCCAACACAATAAATTTTAACAACTGCAGGCGGGGCACGGCATTAATCGCCGCAATCAGCCTGGTCAGGAAATCAGGTAAAGGCCGGGAAATAGCTATCTCCTTGCCGGTAAAGACATTATCGATCATCGGGATGGCCGGGGCAATCTGCACCCCGTCAAACACGGCGGAGATAAACATAGTTACTATCGCCAGCATAAAAATGCCCCAATGGGCTTTCAGGAACCGAAACAATCTAAAGAAATCGCGCATTTTTACCTATTTTCGCTCCTTTTTATAGGCAAAAAGTATAACACATTTATTGACTTTTGTCCATATGTTTCGTATAATAAGCCGATAAGGAAATTATATGGTGCAGAAGCTAAAAATTGGGGTAGTAGGAGTAGGCAGCTTAGGCTCGATCCATGCCCGCATCTTTGCGGGACTAGCCAACGTAGAGCTTGCCGGTATCTGCGACTTGGATTTGAAACGAGCAAAAAAATTGGCGCGCAGCCTGCGCTGCCGCTATTTCAGCGATTACCGAGAGTTGTTCGGGCTGGTCGAGGCAGCCAGCATTGTTGTGCCTACAAAGCTGCATTATCCCATTGCCCGGGATTTTCTTAAAAATAATATCCATCTTCTGGTAGAGAAACCTTTTACCAGCACCGTGGCTGAGGCCGATCAGCTCCTAACCCTGGCCCGGGAAAATAAACTCCTGCTGCAAGTAGGCCATGTGGAGCGATTTAATGCCGCGGTCTTGGCCATTAAGGAACTTCCCGGAAAGCCGATGTTCATTGAGTGCCATCGCCTGGGCCCGTTTGCTGCCCGGGTCAAAGACGTAGGCGTGGTGTTAGACCTGATGATCCACGACATCGACATTATTCTCAATCTGGTCAATTCCCCGGTTAGCTCCATTCAAGCTGTGGGCATCAACGTGCTCACCGACCATGAAGACATTGCCAATGCCCGCCTGAGCTTTAAAAATGGCGCCGTAGCCAACATTACCTCAAGCCGGATCAGCCCCAAGTCGATGCGCAAGATTAGGCTGTTTCAGGAAAATTCCTATATCTCACTGGACTATGAGGCCCAGGAGGCCTCAATTTATAAAAAGCAGGGCCATAAAATTAGCAAAAGAAAAATTAACATTAAAAAAGAACGCCCGCTGCAGAAAGAATTGCGCTCCTTTGCGCAATGCGTCCAGGAAAAAAGGACGCCGCTTGTTTCCGGCCAGGAAGGCCGGGATGCCCTGGCTGTGGCCACAGAGATTTTACAAAAAATCCGCAACGTCTCCGGTCCTGATGCTTAAGAAAATAATGGTGATAGCCGGTGAGGCCTCCGGCGATTTTCATGGCGCCCGGCTGATTCAGGCCTTAAAAGAATTAAACCCGGGCCTGAAAACCCTGGGTATCGGCGGACAACAGATGCGTCAGGCCGGATGTCGCACCTATTTTGATATCGCTGAACTAGCAATTATTGGCTTTACGGGTGTTTTAAAAAATCTAAAAAAACTAAAACAAGTTTTTACTCGGCTGTTACAGGAAATTGAAAAGGAAGCCCCCCAGGCGGCAATCCTGGTGGATTATCCCGGGTTTAATTTAAAATTGGCCCAGGAGCTGAAAAAAAGAAATATCCCGGTGATTTATTACATCAGCCCGCAAATCTGGGCCTGGTGGAGGACCCGGATTAAAACTATCCGGGGCGCTGTGGATAAGATGCTGGTAGTCTTTAAATTTGAGCAGGCGCTTTACCAAGGCTACGGGGTAGATGTTTCTTTCGTCGGGCACCCCTTGTTGGATGCGGCCCAGGCAGATTCAAGCCGCACTGACTTTTTACAAAAGTTAGGTTTATCTGTCCAAAAACAAACCGTCGGACTTTTGCCCGGCTCGCGGCAAATGGAGATCGAAAGAATCCTGCCCATCCTCTTGCAAAGCGCAAAAATTATTCGGCAAAAATTACCCCAGACCCAATTTATCGTGCTCAAGGCCCAAGGCCTGGATACCGCTTCTTTTGCGCGAATCCTCAAGGCCCAAAAGACAGAGGCTACTGTTTGCGAAAACCAAACCTATAATTTCTTAAACGCCTGTGATTTTGCCCTGGTGGCCTCGGGGACAGCGACCTTAGAGACGGCCATTATGCAGCGGCCGATGCTCCTTGTCTATAAAGTATCTTTTTTGAATTGGCTGATCGCCAGGTGCCTGATCCGCCTGCCGTTTATCGGGCTGGTCAATGTTGCCGCCGGAGAAAAAATCGTTCCGGAGTTTGTGCAATTTCAGGCCCGGCCCAGGCTGATTGCCGAACAGGCCGTAGAAATCCTGGCCAGCCAAACTAAGCTCTCCGGGATGCGCTCGGACCTGGCCAAGGTGCGCACAAATTTAGGCTCGCCCGGAGCAAGCAGGCGGGCCGCAGAGATTATTACTAATTTTATCGCCGATAACAATTAGTAAAAGGGGGAATTATGAACGACTCAAAAATTAACATCCGGGAAAACAAAAGGCAATTTACCCGCCTGAAATCAGAATTCATACTCAAGTGTAAAGTAGTGGATGAGAAAGAGGCCGGTCTGACGATTGCAACCGCCAGGGACTTAAGCCCGGCGGGAATATTTTTTGAGAGTAAACATCTGTACAACTTAAACACCGTTTTAGAAATAGAGCTGAATCTACCCACGCTGGCTAAAATAGTTAAAGTCCTGGCTAAGGTCTCGCGGATCGAAGAGTTGGAGAAAAAAGATACCTATGGCATCGGAGCCATATTTTTAAAAATCACCAGTAAAGATAAAGAAGCGCTGATCGATTTTATCAAGCGCTTAGACATCAATCTATTGCTGGAGGAAGGCATCAAACGCGGGGCCAGTGACCTGCACTTGAGCATCCACCATGCTCCCCACTTTCGTATTAACGGGGTGCTGGAGGCGCTTCCCGGTGAGCCCCTGGAGCCGGAGGACTTGGAAATAATGATTTTTAATATGTTGAACCCCAGGCAAAAAGAAGTTTTCCAAAAAGAGTTGGAATTGGATTTTTCCTACACCGCTCCCGGCGTCGGTAGAATCAGGGCCAATATCCATCTGCAGCGCGGCAATATCGAAGCGGCATTTAGGATTATTCCTCCCGGTATCCGTAGCGTCAAGGAATTGGGGCTGCCTCCGGTTGTAACCGACTTAGCTAGACAAAAGGAGGGCTTGGTATTGGTTACCGGGCCATCGGGCTCGGGAAAAAGCACTAGTTTGGCCGCGATGATTGACATCATCAATACAGAAAGAAAAGCTGTAATTGTGAGTATTGAAGACCCGATCGAATACGTGTTTGAGGTGAAAAAAAGTATCATCAAGCAAAGAGAAGTCAGTTATGATACCCGTTCCTTTGCCAGCGCCTTAAAACATATCTTCCGGCAAAATCCCGACGTAGTATTTATCGGGGAATTGCGCGACCGGGAATCAATTACCACTGCCCTCTCCTGCGCTGAAGCGGGTTTCTTTGTCTTAGGCACACTGCATACGATAGACTCAACGCACGCGATTTCAAGGATGGTCGAGTCCTTCCCCCATGAACAGCAGGCGCAGGTCAAAATCCTACTCTCGGAATGCCTAAGAGGGGTAATTGCCCAGAAACTACTTCCCCGCAAAGATGAAAAAGGCCTGGTGGTGGCCACAGAGGTGTTAATTAATAGCGGGGCGGTGCGCAATTTAATTAGAAGCGGCGACACCAACCAAATCCTCTCGGTAATTCAAATGTCCAAGCAGTATAAAATGCATACGATGAATAACTCGATTATGGAGTTATACGAAAAAGGTATTATCGACGAAAAGGCCGCGCAAGAAACCTTAGTCAGTATGGTGAATATGGTGTTTTATTATCAAGCCCGGGACTACAGGAATAAAAAGTTGAGCGGCAAAATTGAGGCCATTAATAAGGAGACAGCGATCCAGAAGCTGCAAGAAAAAGGTTTAGTAGTAATTTCGCTTAAAGAAGTAATCTAAGTATCTTAACGTAACTTCCTGTATAATAACAAGTTAGGGATGCGTTAATTTTTTTTAATTTTTCCCTTGACAAGTGTAAAGGTAAATGCTATACTTTACAGTTGTCAAGCAAATAAGAAAGGAGTCTCCTCATGGAACAGTACCTTACCCCTACGCAATTGGCTAAGAAATTAAAGATCTCCCGTCAGGCCGTGATTGAGCGGATTAAACGCGGCGCCATCAAAGCGGCCAAGGTCGGGCAGCAATATATCATTCCGGAGCAAGAGGCCCAGGAATTAAAGCTGGGCACAGGCGGTGAAAAAAACTACTTTTCCCCAGAAACCAAACAGGCAAAAATCCTGCGCCTGGTCAAAGAAAAACAAATCAAGACTATTCAGCTGTGGTTTGTGGACATCTTAGGGACGCTCAAGTGCATCTCCATTACCAACGGGGAGCTGGAGGAGGCCTTAAACCACGGTAAGGGTTTTGACGGCTCATCAGTCACCGGATTTGCCGAGGCCCAGGAAAGCGACATTATTGCCAAACCCGACCCCAACACCTTTACTATTTTACCCTGGACCAAAAAAGATTTCCCCATCGGGCGAATGTTCTGCGATGTCTTAAACCCCGACGGCACACCCTATGCCGGGGACCCGCGCTTTGCCTTAAAGCGCATTTTAGAGCGCGCCCAGGCAATGGGCTTTACCTTCTACGTGGGTCCGGAAATAGAATACTTCTACTTTAAGACCGATAAGAGTCCTGAAGTCTTGGACGAGGGCACATATTTTGAGCTGATTCCCAACGACATCGCCAATAATCTGCGCAACCGCACAGTCCGGACCTTGGAAGATATGGGCATTGTCATCGAGGCCTCGCACCACGAGGTCTCACCCAGCCAACACGAGATTGACCCTAAATACAGCGAGGCCTTAAAGAGCGCGGACAATATTATTACTTGCCGCTTTGTGATTAAGGAGATCGCTCAACAGCAAGGTGTTTATGCCACCTTTATGCCCAAACCGATATTTGGCGTCAATGGAACCGGGATGCACCTGCATGAATCTTTGTTCTGCGGGATGAGAAATGCCTTCTTCGACAAGAAGGATAAATATACTCTTTCCTCAACGGCTAAACAATTTATCGCCGGGCAGCTGAAGCACGCCCGGGAAATCTGCGCCTTAACGGCTCAATGGGTCAACTCCTATAAGCGCCTGGTGGCCGGCTATGAGGCCCCGGTATATATTTCCTGGGCCCAACGTAACCGTACCGCCTTAATCCGCGTTCCTTTATATCGGCCGGGAAATGAGCAAGCTACGCGCGCGGAACTGCGCTGTCCAGACCCCTCCTGTAACCCCTATTTGGCTTTTGCCGTAATGCTGGCGGCGGGTTTAGAAGGGATCGAAAAAAAATACGCTATTTCCGATCCGGTTGAGCCGAACATCTATGAGATGGAAATGGAAGAAAGGAAACGGCGGGGACTGTTATCCTTGCCGGGAAACCTGTTTGAGGCCATTGAAGAGACTAAAAACAGCGCACTGGTCAGACAAAGCTTAGGCGAGCACATCTTTACGCGCTTTCTGTTAAATAAAGAGCGCGAGTGGGAAGAATACCGGATCCAAATCACCTCCCACGAAATCAAAAAATACCTGCCTATCCTCTAAACCAGGGTTTTGTACGGACAAAGATTTTTAGATCTTGGCAATGGCGGGAAGTTTGCTTTTAAAGGCGTTGGCGGCGATGCGGCACTTTACCTTCTCGATATAACCCTTCCTAAATCCCAAATGCATCAGGCGTTTGAGCGAATATTTCTTATCCACCAGATAATAAAGCAGCTGATCCGCTCGGGCATAGGTAAGTCCCAGCTCTTTTTCATCGCTTTGTCCCGGCCAAAGTCCGGCGCTGGGAGTTTTCTGAATAATTTCTTTGGGCAGGCCTAAATCTTTCGCCAGTTGGCGCAGTTGGGTTTTATACAAGCTGCCCAAAGGGTTAAAGGCGCAGGCAACATCGCCATAAATCGTGCCGTAGCCCAAGAGGATTTCCGTCTTATTACTGGTTCCTACCACCAAGGCGTCCCAGGCCTTGGATTGATCGTAAAGAATACTCATCCGCTCCCGGGCCATTTTATTTCCCCGGCGAATTCTATCGGCGTCGGAAAAATTTTTAAAGTAGGTATCGATCTGCTCGCTGATATCAATAAACCTGGTCTTCACCTGGCAGCGCCGGGCAATCAGCTTGGCGTGATTGATACTTTCAGCAGAACTAATTTTATACGGCAGGATTAATCCCAAAACATTATCTTTTCCTAAAGCCGCACAGCAAAGATAAACAGTTACACTGGAATCTAGGCCCCCTGATAAACCAAGGACAACTCTGGAAAAACCGGCTGAGCTGGTTTGTTCGCGGATAAACCGGATTAATTTTTGTTTAACCCTGTTTGAGTCAATTTTTAATTTATCCATTTATATTTTACCTCAAAAAATAGTTTGAGGAAGGCTGGGCCCCGCAGGTAAAATTTATCTTCAATTTACGCAACCCCGCCTCATCGCCGCGGGAAGGCATATGGGTCATGTGCATCTCGCAGTTCCTTAATTCCTTTAAGGCCTTAACGCAGGCCTCGGCAGCCGGATTGCTGGCAGCGCTGATCGAAAGGGCGACTAATGTTTCTTCCAAATCCAGGCTTTCGCTTTTGGCATCAAGCACTTCTTTTTTTAAGGCAGCGATATTATTAATTACGCTGCGCGGCAAAAGGTGAATTTTATCCGGAATATCAGCCAGATGTTTAATCGCATTAATTATTGCTGATGAGCTAGCGTGCATCAGGGGTGAGTTTTTGCCGCTGACGACCCGGCCGTCGGGAAGCTCGATCGCCGCACCCGAGAAAATACCGTTATCGCCTTTTCCCGAGCCCTGGGCTGCTTCCTGGGCTGCTTTTCTGGCCGGCACCACGCAGCAGCGCTCTTCATCCTTCACCCCTACCTCCTGCATCAGCTGTTTGGCCCGCTCAACGGTCTCTTTCCTTTCCAGGCCCATCATAAATTCCCAGTGGTAACGAAAATAGCGGCGAATAATCTCTTGTTTGGCGGCCTCTCTTACCGCCTGGTCATCGACGATACCAAAACCGGCACGGTTGACCCCCATATCAGTAGGCGAGTTATAGATCAGCATTTTTTTACCCTTACCGATAATCTTCTGCAGCATATTTTTCAGGATGGGAAAGGCATCAACATCGCGGTTATAATTAACCGCTTTCTTATTATAGGTTTTTAGGTGGAAGGGATCGATTAGATTATAATCGCCTAAATCCGCAGTAGCTGATTCATAGGCCACATTGACCTGGTGTTTTAAAGGCAGATCCCAGATGGGAAAGGTCTCAAACTTGGCGTAGCCGGAATTAATTCCCCGCTTGTGGTCATGATAAAGCTGGGATAAACAGGTAGCCAGCTTACCACTTCCCGGTCCGGGGGCGGTAATCACTACAATAGGCTTTTCCGTCTTAATATAATCATTGCGGCCATAGCCTTGGGCGCTGACTATCTTGTTGATGTTCTCCGGATAGCCCTTAATTTCACGGTGAATATAAACCTTGATGCCTTTTCTCTCCAGCCTATTTTTAAATTTGACCGCTAAGGGCTCCTGCTTAAAGCGGGTAATCGCCACTTTATTTACATCTAACCCCCAGTCCTTTAAATCGTCGATGGTTTTCAGGCAGGCCAAATCATAGGTCATTCCGAAATCGCCGCGCAGACGGCCGGCCTCGATATCCCGGGCATAGATACAGATAATTATCTCGATATTTTCTTTTAGTCTTTGTAAAAGCCGCATCTTCACGGTGGGGTCATATCCCGGCAGGACACGCGAGGCGTGGTAATCCAAGAGCAGCTTCCCCCCAAATTCCAGGTAGAGTTTATGGTCAAACTTCTCTACCCTCTCCAGTATTGCCCTGGTCTGCTCGGCCAGATACTTCTCGTTATCGAAACCTATTTTTTTCATCGCTGTCCAGTAATTATATCACAATTTTATTATAATGCCAAGCTAATAAAAAAGGGTACGGTAACTATACTGAACAAGGTAGTGAAAAAGACACCGGAGGCGGCGAGCTCGGCATCGGCGTCAAATCTTTTAGTCAGAATTGGCGTAGTGGAGGCCGAAGGCATAGCTGCCTGCAGAATAATGATTACTGTGAGTATTGCTGGTAAATGATCGAACATCTGCAAAGATAAAAGTACCAGCAGCGGAATAAAAATCAGCCGCAAAAATACTAAGGCGGAAATTATCTTAACAGAATAGCCTATCCGCCGGCGCTGCGCGGCCAAAAAAGAGCCGATTACAATTAAGGCCAGCGGAATGGAAGAGCCGCCGATCAGCTGCGCTGTCTCCAAAAAGAATCGGGGCAGAGAAATAGAAGTTAAACCCACTACTAAGCCCAGCACCAAGGCTATGGTAGCATTATGGATTAGGTTCCTAAAAATCCTGATTCCTTTATCTGTATGCCCCTTTAATATAGTTACGCCCAGCGTCCAGTAAAGAAAGCTGATGCCTAGATTAAACATCGACATCCATAGTAAGCCTTGTTCCTGAAACAAGGCAAAGGCCAGGGGGATGGCCAAAAATCCGTAATTACCAAAGGTGCCTAAAAAGATAAAAGTGCGGCGCTGTTTTTGATTCAATTTTAGCCGGGCGGAAAACAGCCAACTGAAGAATAGCGAGACCCCAGTAAGTCCGATGGCCAAAAGAGGCAGCGGCCACAGAGAAAGAAAAATGGTCCTGTTTAAGCTGGTAGCAAGGGTGTAAAAATAAAGAAAGGGCAGCGTCACTTCAATAGCAATGCGGCAAAGTCCGTCGGTAGTTTGCTCACTTAACAGCTTGCGCCATCTGGCTAAGGCGCCGACTAAAAGAATGATAAAGATAATTCCAATACGCGAGAAGACGGAGAAAAACATAGACTTTCCTTTTTTGGTTGAGCTGATAGCAACTGTTTACGCTTTAACAGGACCCATTTCCCGTGATTGGGTGTAAAATTTGGAGGAAAACGGCTCTCTGGGCAACGGTTATTTACTTCTGTTTATAATCAAGGTTACAAGAACCACACAGTTAAGCAGGGCTACAGCGACGCAGGTCTGGGTGATGCCTAAGATGGGAATTAAAAAGGCGCTGACCAAAAGCGCGCCTATACAGGAGCCTAGTAAATCCATTCCGTAACTTAAGCCGGCAGCGCGTCCAAGCATATCTTTATCTTTTAAAATAATTTTATTGGCTAAAGGAAATTG
>JAFGCM010000102.1 GCA_016932635.1 Candidatus Omnitrophota bacterium | reverse complement strand
GATAGTAGCGATGTAAACACCGCCCGCAGCTCTTGTCGGGTGAGTAAGTTGATCGGACTTTTGTTCCAGGGCGGCAACTATCCGCTCCAACCCCAAGGCAAAACCGATTGCCGGCGTTTGCACTCCGCCTAAGTCATTAACTAAATTATCATATCTTCCGCCTGCCCCCAGGGCATTTTGGGCGCCCAATTGTGGGTGGATGATTTCAAAACAGGTTTTTGTATAGTAATCCAATCCGCGCACTAAAAAGGGGTTTTCTGCGACAGCAACATTTAAACTGGCTAAGAGGTGTTTTACCAGCCGGTAATGTTCGTTGCACTCTGAACAAAGAAAGTCAATCATCACTGGTAACTGCTGGGTGATCTTTCTGCACTGCTGATGTTTGCAATCAAAGATGCGCAACATATTTACTTTAAGACGGCTATGACAGTCCGCACATAACTGCTTTAGTTTCGGCGTTAAGGCTTGCTCAAGCGAGGTTTTGTATTTTTGCCTGTCTTTGATGCAACCGATACTATTTAATTGTAAGCTAAAGTCCTTGACTCCTATTTCTTGTAAGATGTTGACCGCCAAAGAAATTACTTCCGCATCCAAATACGGACTGAGCGAGCCAATTGCCTCCACGCCGATGTGATGAAATTGCCTTAGTCTTCCGGCCTGGGGGCGTTCGGCCCTAAACATCGGGCCAAAATAATATAACTTGGTAACAGTTGCGCCTTGGCCTAAACCGTGCTCCAGATACGCCCGGACCACTGCCGCTGTACCTTCCGGTCGCAGACAAAGCACTCTTTTTTTTCGGTCGGAAAAAGTATACATCTCCTTACGCACAATGTCGGAGCTGGAACCAATGCTGCGAGTAAACAGACGAGCCTCTTCCAATAAAGGAGTCCAGATCTGCCGGTAGCCGTAATCTGCGCAAATTTTCCTGGCCTTTTCCTCAATCATCCGCCAGGTCTCTGCCTGATCGGGCAGAATATCTTTTGTTCCCCTGACTGCCTTAATTTTCATACCCTATTTCTGATGCCCTATTTTATCTGATGTCCCGTTTCATAATTAAACCCGGCTTGAATACCGCCACTTTTTTGGGCGGTACAGGCACCGCCACTCCCGTGCGCGGATTTCTTCCGGTTCTGCCCCGCCTTGATTTGATCTTGAAGATGCCGAAATTCCTTAATTCTACGCGCTCTCCCTTGGCTAAGGCAGCGACAATTTCATCTAAGGTCTTCTGGACTACCTTCTTGACATCTACCTGTTTGATCTTGGTTTCTTCCGCAATCTTTAAGACTATCTCTTTCTTAGTCATTTCTGATTTCACCCCCTTTTGCCTAACCCTAAGTATTTTCAGGACTTAAAGTAATATAGCATCTTAGCCAAATCTTGTCAAGCGAAATTGGTGAAACCAATTTCGCGCAGACCCCTTTAGGGTTATGAGGCGGGTTAATATAATTTCCTGGTTGGCGGGCTATTTCCGCAGCGTGACCACTCCCTCTCCTAAGGTGGTCTCCAGCTCAGAAATCAGCTGTTCGGAAGGCTCGGTATAGAATTCGGGGTTTACCTCAAGCTGTAGTTGCTGATTGTTGGCGGTGCGAAAGCCCAGATATACAGGGACTTTTCCGGGGTAGCGCCTGAGGATATTTTTCAGATTGGCGAGCATGTTTTCTTCCAGCCCTGTTGTGAATAGATTGATCACAATGGAATTAGTGTAGTATTTTTGCACCTCTGATAAAGGAATGATTTGCTCGGCAATAATTTTGGGTTCTCGATCGCGCAGGTTTAAGGCCCCCTGAACGAAAATAGTCGAGCTGATCTTCATCATCTTGGCGCATTGGGCAAAGACTTTAGGAAAGACCAAGATCTCCACAAATCCGTCCAAATCCTCCAAGTTGATAATCGCCATTTTTTCATTTCTTTTAGTAGTGATATTTTTGATTTTGCTGATAATGCCGCCGATAGAAATTTGTTCTCTCTCTTGAAGGTGAGTCAAATCCTGCGTAGAGTTGCTGGCGTAATTTTTCAAGATTCTAGAATAGCGGGCTAAGGGGTGTCCGGTGATATAGAAACCCAGCATCTGTTTCTCGTAGGCCAGCAGCTGATTCTCCGGCCACTCCGGGATCGGGGGAACTTCATAAAAATTCTTTTTGAATGTGCGTTTCTGATCAGCCTGATCAAAGAAAGAAATTTGTCCGTTCAGCCTGTCTTTTTGAAACCCCCAGGCCATCTCCATTGATTTATCTAAACTAGCCACGAGTTGAGAGCGAAACAAGCCAAAGCTATCCAGCGCCCCGCATTTAATTAAACTTTCAATGACCTTTCTGTTGACCAGGCGCGAGTCTATGTATTCACAAAATTCGTATAAATTATTCAGCCGGCCGTGCCGGTTTCTCGCCTGGATAATCGAATCGATGGCGCCCTGGCCGACATTTTTTACCGCCGAGAGCCCAAAACGAATGGAACGCTCGGAAATCATGGTAAACTTAGCAAAGCTCTCATTAACGTCGGGTGAAAGGATTTCTATCCCCATCTTCTCGGCCTCGTTGATATAGGCGACGATTTTATCGGTGTTATCTTTTTCACTGGTCAAAAGCGCGGTCATAAACTCAACTGGATAATTAGCCTTAAGGTAAGCCGTGCGATAACTAATCATGGCATAAGCGGTTGAGTGCGACTTATTAAAGCCGTAACCCGCGAAATATTCGATCAGACTAAAAATCTTACTTGCCACTTTTTTGTTGATTTGGTTTTTGGCGCAGCCCGCGATAAAATGTTTTCTCTGCTCTTCCATTACTTCAGGTCTTTTCTTGCTCATTGCCCGGCGCAAAATATCGGCTTGGCTCAGGCTAAAGCCGGCTAATTCGCTAGTGATGCGCATCACCTGCTCTTGGAAGATAATGATTCCGTGAGTTTCCTCTAGAATTGGCTTGAGCCGCGGATGGTCATAGCTGATTGGAATCTGCCCATGCTTGCGCTTAATAAAGTCATCAACCATACCGCTGCCGATCGGCCCCGGACGATAAATGGCTAACAGGGCTACCAGGTCTTCGAATTTTTCCGGTTTCAATTTCTTTAGTAAATCGCGCATCCCCCGGCTTTCCAGCTGAAACACCCCGACGGTCTTAGCCTGGCTAAGCAGGCTAAAGCTGTTTTGGTCGTCTAAAGGGATGCTGCCGATGTCTATTTCACAACCTTTCATCCGTTTAATAATTTTTAAGGCCTGATCGATCACTGTTAAGGTGCGCAGGCCCAGAAAGTCCATTTTTAACAGACCGATTTTTTCTAAAGAGACCATATCAACGCCGGTAGTAATCTGGTCATCACTGGTTTTAAAAAGCGGAATGTGATTAGTCAGCTCACCTTCGCTGATTACTACTCCGGCGGCATGAGTGGAGGCGTGTCTGGTTAAGCCTTCCAGGATCAAAGAGGTATCAATCAACTGCTTAATCTGGGGGTTACTCTTATAAAGCTGCTTTAATTCGGGCTCAAGCTGCAAGGCAGCGCTTAGTGTCATATTTAAGTCGTTGGGGATAAGCTTGGCTATTTTATCTACTTCCGCATAGGGCATACCCATCACCCGCCCCACATCCCGCACTACTGCCTTGGCCCCCATCGTGCCGAAGGTAATTATCTGGGCGACGTTGTGTTTACCGTATTTCTCAATTACGTAGTTAATTACTTCATTGCGCCGTTCATAGCAAAAATCAATGTCAATATCCGGCAGGCTGACCCGTTCCGGATTAAGGAAGCGCTCAAAGATTAAGCCATATTTCAGCGGGTCGATATCGGTAATTCCCAGGACGAAACTGACCAGGCTGCCTGCGGCGGAACCTCGGCCCGGACCATGGGGAATGCCCTTTTCCTTGGCATAATGAATAAAGTCCCAGGCAATTAAAAAGTAGCTGATGTAGCCAGAGCCTTTAATGATGTTTAATTCATGGTCTAAGCGCTGGGTGAGTTGGGTATCAAGTTTATCCGGGAATTTTTTTTCCAAACCCTGAAGACACAACTCGCGTAAAAATTGCTCGCGCGACTTTCCTTCCGGAGGCTTATAGTGCGGCAGATAAGTCTTATTAAAGTCCATTTCCAGATTACAGCTCTCGGCAATAAGAACAGTATTTTTTATTGTCTCGGGCAGCTCTCTAAACAACTCTTTCATCTCGTGCGCATTTTTAAAATAAAATTCATCGGTAGAAAACTTGAGCCTTTGGGTGTTGGAGAGCATATTTTGGGTCTGGATGCACAACAGCGCATCGTGTGCGGAGGCGTCTGTTTTATTCAGATAGTGCACATCGTTTGTGGCTACCACAGGTATAGAGAGCTTTTTACTTAGCTCTAAGAGCAGTTTGTTCAACTTGGTCTGCTCGGGAATTTTATGGTCCTGTAATTCAAAATAAAAATTTCCGCGCGTGAAAATTTCAACATATTGACCAGCCAGCTTTTCGGCCTCAGCCATTTTTCCGGCTAAAATCAAGCGGGGAATTTCACCCTTCAGGCAAGCGCTTAGACAAAACAGCCCGGAAGAATATTGCGCCAGCGTCTCCTGGTCAATCCTGGGCTTATAATAAAACCCTTCCAGGTGCCCGATGCTGACTAATTTCATGAGATTCTTATAGCCTTGTTCGTTCTTGGCTAGGAGGATCAAATGATACGAGGTTTCTTGATTGGCTTGCGCCGACTTTTCCAGCCGGCTTTGCGGGGCAATATAGAATTCGCAACCAATAATTGGTTTTACTCCATATTGCATACAATGTTCGTAGAAGTCCACCACGCCGAAGATGTTGCCATGATCGGTCATGGCCAGGGCCGGGGCGCGCAGATTACGGGCTAAATTCAGCAGCGGGTCAATTTTACAGGCGCCGTCTAAGAGGCTATACTGGGTGTGGACATGCAGATGCACAAAATCGGAATGCGCGGAAATCATGGCCCCATCTTACACCGGTTTTGCGGAGTTGTCAAGAATGCTTTTTTGCTTACTTTTCCTTTACAAGAGCAGTAGTATTTGCTATACTAAATTATGGTGGGGAACAATGTATCAACAATATTTCGGTTTAGAACAGAATCCCTTTAACGTTACGGCCGACCCTAATTTCCTTTTCTTCAGCCGCCGGCATCAGGAGGCCTTTTCCCAACTACTCTACGGCATCAAGGAGCGTAAGGGCTTTTTGGCTATTACCGGTGAAATCGGAACAGGCAAGACCACGCTCTGCCGGGCCCTGCTCAATTCCTTGGGGGAAAATACCAAAACCGCTTTAATTTTAAATCCGAGTTTATCGAAACTTGAATTATTGCAAACCATTCTGCAGGATTTTGGCATCAGTTGGCAAAATAATTCTACCCTGTCTTTACTGAACATACTCTATAAGTTTCTGCTTAAACAGTTATCTTTAGGCAATAACGTCGTTTTAATTATCGATGAAGCGCAAAATTTAAGAATGCATCTTCTGGAACAGATTCGCCTGCTTTCCAACTTGGAAACGGAAAAAGAAAAACTGCTGCAGATAGTTCTCGTGGGACAGCCGCAGTTGCGCCAGAAGTTAGAGCGGCCCAGCTTAAGACAGCTGCGTCAAAGAATTATCGTACGTTACCACATCTTAGGCCTAGATCAGGATGAGATAGCCGGTTATATTAAGCACCGCCTGAATGTGGCCGGCTCCAACGGCAGGATAAAATTTACTGAACAGGCGCTGGACGAGATTTACCGCTATACTCAAGGCACGCCGCGTTTAATCAACATAGTTTGCGATAAGGCCTTGCTGGCCGGCTATGTTTACCAAAATAAAATAATTGACCAGGAAATGCTTAAAGAATGTATTCAGGAATTAGAAGGAAATACCAACTAAAAAGGGGTGAAAGATGAGTATCATTAATCAAGCCTTAAAAAAGGCAGAGCAGGAAAAGCAAACTCGCGCCCACGCTCAAAATAGGACAACTTTTCAAAAGTCCAGCGCGCAAATTTCACTGTTAATAATTTGTCTTTTGGCGGTGTTTTTAGCCAGCCGCTCATTGCATAACTTTAGCAATGCTCTTTCCCTTGATCAGCGTTCCAGTGCCTCGGAAATTACTCAGCAACCACAAGCATTTCCTCAGGAAACCGCGGCCAGTTCCCGGGCAATGCGGCGGATTGAGATAGAACAACCTGCTGGGTCTGCGATTTTGAGTTTAAGCGGAATAATCTACGATCAAGATAAACCGTTGGCCTTGATTAATCAACAGGTGGTTAACACAGGTTCGTTAATCAGTGGAGCACGGGTTATGGAAATTCAACCCGATTCTGTGCGGCTTTCTTTTCAAGGCGAACAATTCACCCTGCAGTTGAAATAAACTCACCTGTTAACTAAGCGCTTTTTGCGCCTGGGCATTATTATTGGCACCAAACACCAAAAGACAATCCCCGCCGCAAGAGCAAGTAGTCCCGTAAATATAACTCAAATCAATCCCTGCGCTTTTTAACTTATCAGCCGCTGCTTTAAGTACGCCTACCTGGTTGGGCAGTTCTACGAGCACCGCTTCCTGTTCCTTGACTTCGTAACCTTTCCCTTGCAAGACCTCTTTTACCTTGGCGTTATTGTCAGTCAGTAGCCGAAAGTAGGCCTTGTTGTCCACGGCATAGGCATTAATACCTTGGATGTTCACTCCGGCGCCCGATACTGCCGCAGAAACTTCAGCCAACATTCCCACTTTATTTTCGGCCGCCACCAAAAGCTGCTTAGCTAATTTTACTTTAGCCATTTCTTCTTCACCCCCTCTTTCCAACCCGTTTATTAATCCCTTTAATTTTTAATATGTTTTTCTTCAAATCTACGATGTCTTTTGTTGCAACTTCCCAGGTTAGCTTCATATCTATTCCAAAATATTCGTGTATCAGAATATCGCGCATACCGGCAATTCTTTTCCATGGAATTTCTGGATATTTTTCTTTTATTTCTTGTGGAATATTTTTTGCTGCCTCACCAATAATCTCTATTCTGCGAATAACCGAGTCTTGAAGTTGAATAGAGCTGAAAAAGCTGCCTGCTGTTTTGCCTTCAATATACTTTTCAATCAATTCAATGCACTCTAATATATGTTTAATGAGTATCTTGGCATCTTTTTTCATAAAATCACCTCTTGCTCTTTCAAAATTCTACTCTTGAGGAGAGGATGAAGTGAGCCATAAGTGAGGACATCTACTTTTCTTCCTAATCGCTCTTGAAGTTCTAATTTTAAACCGGCCAAATCTAATAAGCTTTTTCTCTCTTTAAATTCAATGAGCAAGTCAATATCACTTTCTTCAGTTGCCTCTCCTCTTACAATAGAGCCGAAGAGCGCAGCTCGTTTCACGCCGTATTTTCCCAATACTTCAATAATAGCCTTTCTAATTTTCTTAACCTGATTGTATTCCATGTTTTTCACCTCAGCAAAATTTAAGTTTACAAAAAGTAGCCTGTCCCTTTTAACCTGCGGCGGAAATCAAAAATTGCGCTTTATTAAGTCCTTCTTCGCTATTTAAAAGAGCGAGCTTCATGACGCCCTATAATTCAATTATTTACAGCACATTACCGGATACAGTCCTGAACAACCAGCATTTAAAACTCCCCCGTCATTCCATCTAAGTCCATAATCTTGTAAGGGACCCCCTTGATTGTTCGTCCAACCCTCACAGTCGTTAATTAGAGATCCAGCTTCCACCATAACAGCGGTTATTCCAGTACTATACCACCCGCTTAGACCAATGTCGCCATTTTTCTGCGCATATCGTATTAGCTCAATAGCGTCACAGGGATGATAGCCATCGCTACAGCCATTTTCCTGTATCCAGCGCTGCATTCCTTGACGGCCATTAGTAATTCCTTCAGAAGCATAATCATCATCAAACTTACCATCATGAGGTGCAGTAGTGGTTCTTACTGCAGTTGGGAACGTAATAGCCTCTCCCGCTAAAGGTACCCAATCCCCTGCTCCAGTGGCTCCGGCAGTGCTATCCCAATAATAAAGCCCCTTTTCTCTGCCTGCATCTGCGCCATCGTCAAAAATAAAGCATCCCTTCTTCCTCGTTTCCGGAGACAAAGATAGGTGGACCATTATAGGGTTCTAATTTACTTATATGACTCGTCATCTGTCGATACACCCCATACGGCGCCGGATAATAGGTAGAGATAGTAATCTCATCCGCGCAGGCTG
>JAFGCM010000101.1 GCA_016932635.1 Candidatus Omnitrophota bacterium | reverse complement strand
GCTTCGGGCTGGTAATAATCATAATAGCTGACAAAATACTCGACTGCATTATCAGGAAAGAAGGTCTTGAATTCGCTGTATAGCTGGGCGCAAAGGGTTTTGTTGTGAGAAATTACCAAGATAGGTAAATTTGCTGAGGCAATGACATTGGCCAGAGTGTATGTTTTCCCGGAACCAGTGACTCCTAAAAGGGTTTGATAGCGCTGGCCTTGTTTTAGTCCTTGACTTAATTTTTCAATGGCCTGCGGCTGGTCTCCACAGGGCTTAAAGTCGCTGACTAATTTAAATTTATTCACAATTTAAGGCGATATCTAAGGCTGCTGATGAGTGAGTTAACGCTCCGATCGAGATTCTTTCTACGCCCAAGGCAGCAATCCGGCGCAGATTGCTTAAATTTACTCCGCCGGAAACCTCCAGTTGAGTTCGGAGTTGGGAGTTCGGAGTTCGTAGTCTATCTCTAATTCTCAAAGCCTTCTTAATATTTTTAAGATTAAAGTTGTCTAACATTATAATATCCGGAGTAGTCTCCAATGCCTCTTCAAATTCTTTTAAACTCTTGACCTCAACTTCTATTTTCACGCCTTTGGGCTTGTTTTCTCTTATCTGCTCAATTATTTCTTTAATTTTTTTTCTCCGAACTCCCAACTCCCTGCCTGACCGGCAGGCAGGCGAACTACGAACTATGGACAGATGATTGTCTTTGACCAGCACCTGATCCCACAACCCCAGGCGATGATTAAATCCTCCGCCGCAGCGCACCGCGTACTTTTCTAATAGTCTTAAACCCGGCGCGGTCTTACGCGTATCCAAAATCTTCACCGGATATGGCTTTACCCGTTGGACAAATTGATTGGTTAAAGTAGCTATTCCTGAGAGATGGCCCAAAAAATTTAAAGCCACCCGCTCGGCTTTCAAAATACTGCGCGCCTCCCCTTCTAAGCGAGCAAGAATTTTTCCTCTTCTGACTCTTTTCCCATCGCTGGTTTGCGCCCGAAAGACAATTCTTTTATCCACAGTTTTAAAAACTAACCTGGCTAGATCCAGCCCGCAAACCACACCCGCCTCTTTAGCCAATATTACTGCTTTAATCTTCTTACCGGCGGGAACAACTAATTGGCTAGTAACATCTCCTGAACCTATATCTTCCCTCAGGGCCCTCTTAATTATAGGCAATACTTTTCTTTCTAATCTCTTCATTCGCTCTATTCTCTACTTTTTTCTTAAGGGGACAGTTTCCCGATTGATTTGCCTGCCCGCCTTGTATCTTGATAGGCAGGCGGGGAAAACGGTTCTGCTTTTATTCTGCTTCTAAATAGGGCACTTTGATTTATCAAAGAATGGATTTAGCTTAAAAATTATTTGATGGGATTTCCCCCAAACATTTTTATTGGTTTCGAAAGTAAATTTACATTCTCCTCCGTGATGAATGTGGCAAAATGCCTTTGAGATATCATTGGCTTCACCGAAATCTTTGATAGTAATATCCGCCAATGCATCTTTCGGATAAAATGTTAAATAAAAAGCAATCTCGTAATTATCTTCCTTCGATAAAGTAATATGCCACAAGAACGCACCGCAAAAATCAGCATAGACCTTAGTATTATGAATTAAACGAGCAGAAATATTCATAGCCCAGCCGGGAAGACAAGGATTTGGCGGGGTAAGGCCCCAGAACCAAATTTCGTTAGGAGGGATCAAATCTGTCTTAAAAATGACTTCGGTCTCAGTTGGTTTGACTTCTATAATCTTTGGTTTTAAAAGGTTATTCTCTGGTACAACAAGAATCTTAGCAGGTAGTTCATTCCGTACTGTTCTTGGAATAGTGATAGTTTTTTGCTCAGAGGTTACGTAATATGGCGAAGGGATTGTAAAATCTTGAACCCAGACAATAACTTTTGGTCTATGTTCTTCTTTATCCCAAGTAACTGTCAGGGGTCTACCTTCAACTATGATATCCGGATTTGAGTCCCATCTTTCAGGAGGCTGGGCTGCATATATATTTAGCTGCCAATAAAAGATAATAAGTAGCGCTTTGACAAAAACCAAATATCTTAAAAGCACTCTTTGCATATTATAAATCCAGCCTTTCTTCAATTAATCAATAACATTTTAACATTGGTCCTATTAGTTAAACAATTTTAATTCTCTGTCAAGAGAAATGTTGCACCCCAAGGCCAAGCATTGGGGCTTGTCGTGCTCTGTCAACTTGTCTTAACCTAAAATTACAGTTGATTTGGAAAACGGTAGTATTACCCTCCCACCTTTAACAGTTGGTTAAACAATTTATAAAGCCGAACTTTTTTGTCTGTTTCATCAATCTTCTTCAGCCAATATCGGATATATTTGATATCCAGTTTGCCTTTTTGTCGCCAGAGTATCCCTCTTAAATCTTCAAAATCCCTTGGCCTTGTACTGGTGAGCTTATGAATGATTAAATCCTCAGGGCTTACCAACCTGACTTGGATTGAGCTTATCTTTTTAATTCTGCCGCGTTTAATGGCATTATATTCCAGGATATTTTCAGCAATAATAATGTCTGTTTTTCCTTTGATTTTACCTCTGATAAACTTTAAAGGTATAACGCCGGTTTCTTCTATAATCTCTAACTCATTGGTAAAAACAGGGTAAAAACCATATCTTCTGGCATTTCTTAAGAATTCGCCCAGCTTTTCCTTCTCTAAAATGACGTTTACATCTATATCTGCGGTCAAACGCGGCTCACCGTAGAGGGAAACGGCAATGCCTCCTAAGATTACATACTTTATCTTCTGCTCTGATAAACATTCTGTCAGGGCCTTAAGCTGAATTTCTAAATAATTCATCCTTTCACCTTTGCCCACACTGAATGTATGTACGCCAGCGCCTTGAGTTTATCTTTATCTAATTCGTGAAAATCTGTTGCCATCTTGCGGTTATAAGTTAAACGATGGAGTTCGCACAGCAACCTGAATCCATAACGTGGTGATAAATTTTTTAAAAATTTAGCTCTGTGCATTATTTCCAATTTACCGATTTTAACCCAATCTTTTTGTTTCATCTCTTTCCTACCACCTACGTCCTACCACCTATTATCTAAAAACCTTTGAGGTTGTCTTTAAGTTTTCTAATCGATTCTTTTAGTTGTGCGTTTTTCTCTTTGGTCTGTCTAATCACTGCCTCCGGGGCCCTGGTTAAGAATTGTTTATTGTTCAGCTTTTTTGCTGAATTGCGCAGAATATTTTCTAAATCCTTAATTTTTTGTTTCAGCCGGGCGGCTTCTTTTTCTACATCAATAGCCCCGGCTAAGCATACGAAAATCTCAGCATTCGGTATTACTGCCACTGCTGAAGATTTAGGCCGTTTTAAGTTCTGACCAATCTCTAAGTCCTCGATCTTAGCTAAATCTTGAAGATAGGCGCTGTGGCTTTTGAGCAGCTTTTCCACTGCCGCTTTGCCTGTCGAAATCTTAACCTTAACTTTAGCCGCCGGGCTAATCTCCCAGACCGAGCGGATGTTTCTGATTGCCGTAATACAAGAGATGATCAGCTCCATCTGGCGATCTATTTTTTTATCGATAAACTGCTTTTGCAGGTGCGGCCAGTTGGAGACCATAATTGATTTGCCTGCGTGGGGTAAATTCTGCCAGAGTTCCTCGGTGATAAAAGGCATTACCGGATGCAACATCCTCAAACTCTTCTCCAGCATCTTGTATAATATCACTTGAGTTGGATCCGAGGAAATTGTCTTTTTGGCCAATTCTATATACCAGTCGCAAAATTCGTGCCAGAAAAACTCATAAGCGGTTTTGGCGGCATCGTTAAAACGGTAATTCTTTAGCGCTTTAGTGACGCTGTCTAAGGTTTGATAAAAGCGGCTTAAAATCCACTTATCTTTAAGCTCCGTGATACTGTTGGCAAATAGGCATAAATCTACGCCGACTTTTTGTTTATCTAAGTTACTCAAAATAAACCTGGAGGCATTCCAGATTTTATTGGCAAAATTGCGGCCGGACTCAAATCTCTCTCTGGATAAAAATACATCCTGCCCCGTAGCTACCAGCGAAATGATGCTGAAGCGCAGCGCATCGCAGCCATATTGAGTGATAATTTCCAGCGGGTCAATAATATTGCCTAGCGACTTGGACATCTTGGTGCCGGTAATATCCCGGACTGTCCCGTGAATATAGACATCGCGGAAAGGAATTTCTTTCATAAAATACATTCCGGCCATAATCATTCTGGCTACCCAGAAAAAGATAATCTCCTGGGCCGTAACTAAGACATCTGTAGGATAAAAATAATTCAACTCCTGCTTCTCTTCTTTATCCAATACCGGCCAGCCAAAAGTGGCAAACGGCCACAGCCAGGAAGAAAACCAGGTATCCAGGACATCTTCATCCTGGCGGATATTGGTCCCGCCGCATTTGGGACAGAAATTGGGATTTTGTTCTGCTACAATAATCCCGGCCTCAAGCAAATTAATCTTTTCCGAAAGCAAGACCTTACCCTGACGAAAAAAATCGTAGGTCTTTTTGCAATCTATACAATACCAGGCCGGAATCCGGTGTCCCCACCAAATCTGCCGGCTAATGCACCAGCCGCGTAAGTTCTTCATCCAGTTTAGATAGACCTTCCTCCAGCGCTGCGGATAAAACCTGATCTTTCCTTTAGTTACGACATCAGTAGCCTGCTTACCCAGTTTCGGTAGATCTACAAACCACTGTTCCGAAAGATACGGTTCAACCATCGTGTGGCAACGGTAACAGTGGCCCACAGAATGCAGATGCTGCTCAACCTTCTCCAACAGCCCTCTTTCCTGCAAGTCCTCTAAGATTGCCTCCCGGGCCTCAAAACGATCGAGCTCGCGATAATCTAAAGGCACGTTTTGACTCATTGTGCCGTCGGGATTCATCACTACCTTAGCCGTAAGTTTATGCCTCTGGGCAATCTCGAAGTCATTAGGGTCATGGGCCGGGGTAACCTTAACTATACCAGTTCCGAACTTAGGATCAACCGCACTATCAGCAATCAACGGAATCTCTTCGTTGACTAAAGGCAGAATTACGCTCTGGCCGATTAATTTCTTGTATCGTTTATCCCGGGGGTTAACCGCTAAGGCTTGATCGCCCAGCATAGTCTCCGGACGCGTAGTGGCCACTATAATATAGTCAGCTGGTCGGCTGGTCAGCTGGTCGGCTGGTTCAGCCTGGCTAACAGGCTTAAGAGGGTACTTGATATAATAAAGTTTGCCACTCACTTCTTTGTGCTGCGACTCTTCATCGGAAAGCGCAGTTTGGCAACGCGGACACCAATTAATAATATAATTGGCCTTATAGATTAGATCCTGTTGAGCGAGCTGAATAAATACCTCGGACACAGAGGTGGAGTATTGTTCGTCCATAGTAAAGCGGGTTCTCACCCAATCGCAGCAACAGCCCAGCTTTTTCAGCTGGGTGATAATCGTTGAGCCGTATTTTTCTTTCCATTGCCAAACCCGCTCTAAAAATTTTTCCCGGCCTAAGTCCTGACGGCTAAGCCCTTCCTGGTAAATTTCTTTTTCGACTACATTCTGCGTAGCAATCCCGGCATGGTCGGTGCCGGGCATCCAAAGGGCATTTGCGCCCTGCATCCTGTAAAAACGCACCAGGATATCCTGAATGGTATTATTTAAGGCGTGGCCCATATGCAAGATGCCGGTGATATTCGGCGGCGGGATAACTATGCAGTAGGGTTTCTTTTGCGGATTAACTTGGGCATGAAATAAATTATTCTCTTCCCAGAATTGATACCACTTTTCTTCTGTCTCTTTGGGATTGTATTTGCTAGGAATATCATTCATACTGGATTACAAATCGACTAGTTAGTCGGCTAGTCTGCTAGTCAGTTGGTCGATAAAAATATTAATAAATTTCTCATATATAAATAATAGACCAGCTGACCAGCTGACCAGCTGACTAACGAGATTTATCCTTCAATAGTTTGTATTCGATAGAATCTACCAAGGCCTGCCAGGAGGCCTCGATAATATTTTCCGATACCCCCACCGTGCCCCAGGAAGTTTTTTCATCCTGGGATTGAATTAAGACGCGGACCTTGGCGGCAGTTCCGGCGCGCTCATCCAAAACGCGGACCTTAAAGTCCCGCAAGCGCATCTTGGCTAAACTCGGATAAAACTCTAATAAGGCCTTACGCAGGGCATTATCCAAGGCATTTACCGGACCATCTCCCTCGGAGGCAGTGTGCTCTTCAATTTTATTTACCTTTAGCTTAATGGCGGCTTCGGAGCTCAGTTTACCGGTTTTGCTTTTTTCAATAATTACCCGAAAGCCCTCCAGATCAAAAAATTTCTGATATTTTTTCATTGCCTTTTTCATCAGCAACTCAAAAGAACCCTCCGCCGCCTCAAACTGGTAACCCTGGTGTTCCAAATCTTGTAATAGCTTGTAAATTTTTTTGGTATGCACGGTATCCTTCTTCAGGCCAAGTTCCAACTCCTTGGCCTTAAGCAAAATAGCGGTCCGGCCCGAAAGTTCCGAGATTAAGAATCTGCGTTTATTGCCTACGGCCCCGGGCAGAGTATGCTCATAGGTCAGCGGATGTTTGACCATGGCATTAATATGTACCCCGCCTTTGTGGGCAAAGGCGCTTTCTCCTACAAAAGGTTGATTATTCTGGTGACGCATATTGCTTAATTCACTAACAAAGTGTGAGACTTCTTTCAACTTCTTGAGCTTAACGTCAGAAATACAATCTCGGCCCAACTTCAGCTTCAGATTGGCAATACAAACGATTAAATCGGCATTACCGCAGCGTTCACCATAACCATTAATGGTGCCCTGGATATGAGTGCAACCCTGTTCTACCGCCGCGATGGTATTGGCTATAGCCATACCGGAATCGTTATGGACATGAATTCCTAAAGGGGGCTTTAACCTTGGCCCAAGCTTTTTAATTATTTCCACCAGGCTTGAGGTAATCATTCCTCCGTTAGTATCACACAATACCAAAACATCGGCTCCGGCCTGATCAGCTGTAAAAAGCGTTTTTAAGGCATAGGCAAAATTATCTTTTGCCCCGTCAAAAAAATGTTCGGCATCATAAATAACCCGGCGTCCTTTAGACTTTAAGTAGGCAATGGAAGAAAAAATCATTTTCAGATTTTCATCCAGCGAGGTCTTCAGGACATAGCGAACATGCAAATCCCAACTTTTACCAAACAAAGTTATTATTTCAGTCTCGGCTTTCAACAAGGCCTGAATATTAGCGTCTCGTTGCGGCCTCAGATGCGGCCTGGTCGTTGAACCAAAGGCACAAACTTTAGCCTGCCTCAAGTGCTTGCGCTTAATCTCCCGGAAAAAAGCCAGATCCTTGGGGTTAGAACCCGGCCAACCCCCTTCGATATAGTGAATACCCAACATATCCAATTTCTGGGCAATGTTCAATTTATCCCCGACCGAATAAGAGACCCCTTCAGTCTGCGCCCCATCCCTTAAGGTAGTGTCGTAGAGTTCGAGCTTGCTCATCTTTAATCCTCTTATAATTTAAATTTCTTATGGATTGCCTGTACTGCCCGCTCGGCAAATTTCTTGCGAATCACGCAGGAAATGCTGATCTCGGAAGTGGAAATCATTTCAATATTAATCCTATTTTCAGCCAAGGACTCAAACATATTGGCGGCAATACCAGAGTGAGACTTCATCCCTACTCCGACAATAGAGACTCGGGCGATATCCTGGTCAGCAATAACATCGCCGGCGCCAATCTGTTGGCCGACCTTACGGGCGATCTTTACTTTCCTGGCTAAATTTTCTTTGGTTACGGTAAAAGATAAGTCTGTAAAGCCGGTGCGGCTGATATTTTGAACTATCATATCCACGCTGATCCCCTCATCCGCTATAGTCTTAAAAATCTTCGCCGCTATTCCCGGCTTGTCGGGGACATCGCGCATAGTAATCTTGGCTTCATTTTTATTTAAGGTAACCGCGCTGACCACAACTTTTTCCATGGCCTTGACTTCCTGGGAAATCATTGTTCCTCCTTTATTGGTAAAACTTGAGCGCACCATAATCGGGATATTAAATCTTTTGGCTAAAAGCACACACCTGGCCTGCAAAACCTGCGTGCCTAATGAAGCTAATTCCAACATCTCATCATAGCTTAACTTCTCCAGCTTGCGCGCCTGCAGCACAATGCGCGGGTCGGCCGTATAGACCCCCTCGACATCCGTGTAAATTTCACAGGATTTTGCTTTCAAGGCCTGCGCTAAGGCTACGGCCGTTAGGTCGCTTCCTCCGCGGCCCAAAGTAGTAATTTCCTTGGATAAATCCACACCCTGAAAACCGGCCACAATAACAATTTTTTTCTGTTGTAACTCTTTCCTGATTCTGGAGGTGTTAATCTTGATGATCCTGGCCTGGGTGTGCGCGCTATCGGTAATAATACCTACCTGGGCCCCGGTAAAAGAAATTGCCTCATCGCCTAATTTATGGATAGCCATCGCCAACAGGGCCACGGAAATCTGCTCACCGGTTGAGATCAGCATATCGAGCTCTCTCTCCGAGGGAGAAGAGGTAATCTTGTAGGCGAGTTTGAGTAAATCGTCAGTGGTATCGCCCAGGGCCGAAACTACTACAACCAAATCATAGCCTTTGCGCCGATAGCCAATGATCCGCCTGGCCACCTGGGCAATTCTTTTTGGGTTGGCGACTGAAGAACCGCCATATTTTTGCACAATAATATTAGACATAGCCCTGTTTGATCCTAAATTCTTTTTTCTTTTTCATTGAACGCACTAAAATAATATCTACTTCTAAGAGCATATAAAAAGCTAATCCCAGCAAGGCGGCAGTAATCGCAATCAACAGCCAATCTTGGGCCTTCATAAATCCAATCATCTGATAAACCAGCGCCCCAACTGCAGTAGCCAGCATAATCAAGGAAGGCAAAAGTGTATATTTGATACTTTTGCCTTTACTTAACAGCCAGGCAGTCAGCACAATCAAGGCCAAGGCCGCCACCAGCTGATTGGCTGAGCCGAACATCGGCCAGATTTTATCCCATTTGCCGCTTAAGGCCAGACTCCCGCCAACAACAACCACAATAAAAGTAGCTACATAGCGATTCTTGATTCCCAATAATTCTTGAGTTAAATATCGTCCAATCCTGGTAGCCGTATCCAGTGTAGTAAGAATAAAGGCATTTAAAATAGTCATCGCAACTAATCCGCCGAAATTTCCCAAGAACGGCTTGGTGACCTGGGCAAATCCCTGGCCAAAGGCTGCTACCGGTCCGCCCCCTTTGTCTAATACACGTTGCAGGCTGGCAAGGTTAGTCATTGCCCCGCCAACAATCAAAACAGCTAACAGGGCAACCAGGCCTTCTAAGATCATTGCCCCATAACCAATCTTGCGCGCATCTTTTTCATTAGACAACTGTTTGGAAGTAGTCCCGGAGGCAATTAAAGAGTGAAATCCGGAAATTGCCCCGCAGGCAATTGTTACAAATAACATCGGCCAAAGATTGCCTTGAGCGGTTTTCCAGCCGGTAAAAGCCGGCAGCTGCATCTGGGGCCGTGAGACAATTAACCCGCCCAGGCCCAGAATTATCCCGCCAAACAGCAAAAAGAAACATAAATAATCCCGTGGCTGCAGTAAAATCTGTACCGGCGTAATCGAGGCCAAAAAGGCATAGGCCAACAGGATAACGCTCCAGATTTCCAGCGCCCCGATATTTAAGGTAAATTCCTGAACCCTAAACGTAAGTTTGACTAACTCCAGCGGCAGGAAATTGCCTAAGATAATCAGACCGGCCAATAAGGTCAGGCCCAATAAGGTCGTACTAATCTGGTTAAATTTTAAATCATAAAGCATAAAACCCATCAACAGCGCCAAGGGGATCAGGCCGACTGTGGGAATGACAATCCGCTTTTCTACGACAAATGTCTGGGCACAAAAACGGACAAATACGGCAATCACCAAAATTAAGGTTAACCAAATAAATATCGAGAACACTACCTTGGCCCGACAGGAAATAACGCGTTTAGCCACATTGGCAATCGAGCTGCCGCCAGAGCGCAGCGAAATCATCAAAGAGCCGAAGTCATGAATACCGCCCAAAATTATTGTCCCCAGGACAATCCACAACACCGCCGGCAGCCATCCCCAGAGGCTTAAAGCGATAATCGGCCCGATAATCGGGGCGGCCCCGGCAATACTGGCAAAATGATGACCAAAAAGAATGGTCCAGTGCTTTGCCGGCACATAATCTACGCCGTCATAAAGTGCGTTGGCCGGTGTTTGGGCGCGCGGGTCAATATCAAAGACCCGGGCAAAGCCCCGACTGTAAAATTGATAGCCCAGCCAAAATAAAACAATGGCGCCTAAGGCTATAGTTAAGGAATTCATGCTCGCTCCATTATTGCGTTAATTTTACCATACTCTACTTATTAAACGCAATGCTTTTTTGCTTGAGCTTTTGACTAGGCGAAGGTTAGACGCTGAATTTGAAGTTGATGATGTCGCCATCTTGGACCAGATAGTCTTTACCTTCTAAGCGCAACAGGCCCCTTTCTTTAGCCTGGGCAAAACTGCCGCAATTGATAAAATCCTGATAGTTAATCGCCTCGGCGCGGATAAAGCCCCTTTGCATATCCGAGTGCACTGCGCCCGCAGCCTCAAGCGCAGTTGCCCCGCAGGCAAGCGGCCAGGCCCGGGCCTCCTTGCCCACTACCGTAAAAAATAAAATTTGCTTCTTAACCTGAAAGCATAATTCGATAAACTTATCCCGGCTTAAGCCGTTCAAACCCATCTCCCGCATAAATACAGCTTGCTCTTTCTCCGGCAGCTCCTCAATCTCGGCTTCCAGTTTGGCGCAAATAGCAAAAAAGCTCAAACCCCGCTCCCTGGACTGATCTTTTAAGGATTTGGCTTTGCCGTTATTGAGTTGTTCCTCTGAAATATTTGCTATGACCAGCATCGGCTTCAGCGTTAACAGTTGAAACCCGGCCAAAACTTTTAGTTCTTCCACAGAAAGTTCTAAATCCTGGATTAATTGTTCTTGTTCTAAGGCCTGCTGACAGCGCTCAAGCAGTGCGAGCTCTGAATCGGCTTCTTTTTTAGGCTTGGCCTTTCTCTCCTTATTTAACCTGGTAATTCTACTTTGGACAAGCTCAAGATCGGCTAGGATAAATTCCGCCAAAATATTGATTAAGTCGCCGGCGGGATTAGGGCTGGAAAAGACTGCGATTACCAAGGCCAGGCAATCAAATTCCCTGATATAGCTGGTTTCTAAGCCTTTTTGAGCGCTCTCGCTGGAGTGGGCTAAGTCCACCAGATTAATCTTAGGATAGGTAATCTTTTCCGATTGCAGCAGCTCGCCCAGCTTTTGCAGACGTTCATCCTTAAGCTCTAAAGTGCCGATATTCAGCTGGATTTTCCCGGAACAGGCGCTTTTCGCTTGAGTTGTTTTACCTACTACGGCTTTAAAAACTGTGGACTTCCCGGTAAAAGGAAGTCCACACAATGCAATCTTCATATGTCTTTATGGTTATTCAGAATATTTGAATAATTCCAGCTGCTGCTCGGAAAAGGTATTTTTTGCTGAAGAGCTAGTGCTGGTTTTCTTTAATTTCTTTTCTGAGTTTAAAGAAAAGATAAGCTGATTAAAGGTTAAAGGAACACTTTCCGGCTCCTCGCGGTAGGAATACATTTTTCCTTGGTAATTCCTTAACACAAAGAGATTCTTGGCCTGGGAAATCACATAGTTAGGGGCTACCGGAATCTTGCCTCCGCCACCCGGACCATCTACCACATAAGTAGGCACGGCGTAGCCGGACGTAAAACCCCTTAGCTTCTCCATAATATTTATCCCTACCGAAATTGAGGTGCGAAAATGGGAAATTCCCCGGGCTAAGTCACATTGATAAATGTAATAAGGCCGTACCCTCACCTTAAGCAATTCATGCATCAGGCGTTTCATGATATAGGGACGGTCGTTAATCCCTTTGAGTAAAACTGTCTGGCTGCCTAAAGGAATTCCGGCCTCTGTCAACATATCGCAGGCCTTTTTTGTCCTTTTATTAATCTCCTTAGGGTGATTAAAATGAATACTAATCCACAATGGCGCATATTTCTTCAGCATATTCACCAATTCTTCGGTTATTCGCTGGGGTAGAGTTACCGGCAGCCTGGTGCCGATGCGCAAAAACTCCACATGAGCAATCTGGCGAATATTAGAAAGGATATCTTCCAGGACCTCATTTTCTAACATTAAGGGGTCGCCGCCGGAAATCAGCACATCTCTGATCTTGCGATTGGCCTTAATATAATCAAAAGCCAGCTTCAGTTTATCCGGGGAAATAATATGTTCCTTGGGATCAATCAGCCTGCGCCGGGTACAGTGACGGCAATAGGCCGCGCACTGGTCGGTCACTAAAAGCAAAATCCGGTCCGGATAACGGTGGACTATCCCCGGAACAGGGCTATCCTTATCCTCGCCGCAAGGGTCAATCATATCAAAAGGGCTGACATAGAACTCTCTATCTACGGGCACGCATTGGCGCCTTAAGGGGCAATGCGGCCGTTGGGGATCAAGCAAAGAGGCAAAATATGGCGTAATCGCCATAGAAAGCCGCCCCTGAGCGCCGCGAATCCCATGTTCTTCCTCTTCAGCCAAAGTCATAATTTGTTTTAATTGCTCAAAACTCGTAATTCTGTTCTTCAACTGCCAGTGCCAATCTTCCCACAATTCCTCTGTTACATCCGGCCAAAGCCCACAAGTAAACACTCCTGCGGTACTCACTTTTTAACTACCTCCCTCCTAATTACCTGCTGTTCGGTACTCTGCACCAGGTGCTGTCTTTTTACAGTGCTGGCTAAAATTGAGTTAATTAAATCCGGATAACTCAATCCCGCGGCCTGAGCAATCTTAGTGAGATTGCTTTCCTGGGGATCAAGCCCAGGCAAAGGATTAACTTCCAATACATAAATATTACTATTCTGGCCCAGTATAATATCTACCCGTGATAGATCCTGACAACCCAAGGCCTGATGGGCAGCCAAAGCTACGTTTTTTACCTGTTTTTCCTGTTCCACGCTCAAGTGGGCCGGACAGAAAAATTTCGGGTCGGGATAGCGGGGATCTATCCCCTGATACTCTTTAACCTCCCAAGAATAAAAAAATTCTTTTTTATTTTTACAATCAGTAAAATCGATTTCTAAAATAGGCAGAACCTCGGGTGGGTCATTACCCAGTATAGCTACGGTCAACTCTCTGCCCTGAATGAACTCCTCAACGAGTACATCCTGCCGGTAATTTTTTTTCACCCGGGAAATTTCTTCAACCAGCTGAAGCTTGTCTTTCACCACGCTTGTAGAATGAATCCCTTTGGCGGAGCCTTCGCAGTTAGGCTTGACAATCAGCGGAAAACATAAATTCGGATTAAGCGTCTCCGGGGCGTTTTTAAATAACTGAAATCTAGGCGTCGGAATTCCTTGGGTGACAAAAATCTGTTTGCTCATTGCCTTATCCAACGATAAGGCTAAGGCCAGCACCCCAGAGCCGGTATAAGGTATATTTAAAAAATCCAGCATCGCCGGAACCTGGGCCTCGCGGCTGGGGCCGGAAAAACCTTCAGCGATATTAAATACTATATCTACATTATTCGTTCTTATATTATCGATTAGGCGCCGGTCTTGCTCGATTAAAAAAACCTGGTTGCCTCCGAGGCGCAGGGCCGCAGCAATTGCCTCTATCGTCTCTGCACTGTCAAATTCAGAACAATAGTCAGCGCAAAGTTGTTTGTATTCTGGTCTTTTTAAATTGTAAACCAGGGCGACTTTTAACATTGATGAGCACAGATCTTCTCGGCCCGGGCTTTTCTATCAAACCGGGCCAGATGGTTTCTCTCTACAGCCAAATCAATAATTCTAGCGATCAGCTGATCATAGTTCATGCCTGCGGCCTTGGCCATCCGCGCCAAACCGGCATCTGCGGAGATGTCGGGATTGGGGTTGACCTCCAGCACAAAAGGGCGATTGTTCTGGTCGATGCGGAAATCAATCCGGCCATAATCCTGGCAATCCAATAAAGTGTAGGCCTCTTGGGCAATTTTAATCAATTTCTTTTCCAAAGACTTAGTAATCTTTGCCGGACATTCGACCGGGGTGCCTTGATATTGTGAACTCTGGGGGTTCCATTTGGCCTGATAAGTGCAAATTCGGTTTTTGATTAGCCTTTGCTCAAAAATAAGTTCTGAAATCGGCAAAACAGTAAGATTTTTTTTATAGCCTAAAAGACCCACGTAGACCTCGCGACCCTGGATAAATGTTTCCACTAAGGCCGGCTGCTCGTATTCTTTAATTACCGCGCTCGCCCGCTCCCCTAATTCGTGATGATTATTCACCACAGAATCTTTGCGGATACCGATACTGGCATCTTCATGCAGGGGTTTGACGAACAAGGGAAATTTCAAAGTCCGATTCAATTTTTCCGAGCCGTTAAAAAACACCTGAAACCGAGGAGTGGGAATTTTATGAAAGGCTAAAATCTTTTTGGTGCGGGCCTTATGCACGCAAGTGGCCAGGCTAAAAAAATTGGCTCCGGTATAAGGAATTTCTAAAATATCCAACATCGCCGGGACGTGAGCCTCAAGCAGCGAATCATTTCTAAATCCGTCGTCACAAAGATTAAAAGCTAAATCAAAGGCGCCGTGTCTTAAGAATTCGTAGCTATCTAAATTAATATCGACGAT
>JAFGCM010000010.1 GCA_016932635.1 Candidatus Omnitrophota bacterium | reverse complement strand
TTGGCCAGGGCATCGGGTGGAAAAATCTATTAAGGAGTTTGCCGTGCAGCTCGTACAGGGGACATTAAAAAATTTAGGCCAGATTGACGAGTTGATTAGTAAATATGCCCAAAATTGGCAGCTGAAACGGATGGCGGTAATTGACCGCAATATTTTGCGCCTGGGTTGTTTTGAACTTTTATTCTTAGAAGAAGTCCCGCCTAAAGTGGCCATTAATGAGGCTGTTGAGCTGGCTAAAAGATATGGTGATTCCGATTCCAGCAAGTTCGTCAACGGCATCTTAGACAAAATTAATAAAGAGGAATGTAGCCAATGGGCCAGCCGACCAGCAGACCAGCCGACCAGCAGACCAAAATAAAATACGCAGATTTACACCTGCATAGCACATTTTCTGACGGAACTTTTTCGCCGGAAGAATTAGTAAATCTGGCTCAAGGAAAAGGTCTCTGTTGTATTGCCATTACCGACCATGATGAAGTCTCTGCTATTGCCCCGGCTAGCGCAGCCGGAAAAAGCTGCGGCCTAGAAGTTATCCCGGGAGTAGAGCTTAGCGCTGAAATTGATGATTGCGAAGTGCACATCTTGGGATATTTCATTGATTGGCAGGCCAGCTGGTTTCAGCAACGACTGGAAAAAATACGTGCTGTGCGGGAAAAAAGAATCTTTGCCATCACCGAGAAGCTCAAGAGTTTTGGTATAGATTTGGACCCCGAGCAGATCCTGCGCCAGGCTCATCCCGGCTCTGTAGGCCGGCTGCATATTGCCCGTTTGCTCAAAGAAAAAGGCTATGTTGCCTCGATACCAGAGGCGTTTTCGAGTTACCTTGGTAATGATCGTCCCTGTTATGTAAAAAAATTTAAACTTACACCTGGTGAAGCAATAGAGATGATTAGACAAGTAAACGGATTAAGCGTATTAGCTCATCCTTATCATCTTAGCGATGATAAGATTACCTCGGATTTTGTTCGCTGGGGGATCAGGGGCCTGGAGGCCTATTATCCGGAACATACTCCAGCTGCTACCGAACACTACTTAAAGTTAGCAGAAAAAAATGGGCTCTTAGTTACCGGTGGCTCTGACTGCCATGGTTTCGGTAAGGATAAAAGTATGCTGGGTGCGGTGAAGATTCCTTATCAATTAGTGCAAGCCCTAAAAGCAGAAGTTGGAGCTAGTTAGGAAATGAAGACAAGTAGTAGTGAGCAAAAGAAATTTATGCAGCTCGCCTTGAAATTGGCCAAAAAGGGAAAAGGCCAGACTAGTCCCAACCCGATGGTAGGTGCAGTAGTAGTTAAAAATGGCCAAGTAATTGGCCAGGGATATCACCGCAAGGCCGGCCGGGCGCACGCTGAAGTAGTTGCCTTGGAGCAAGCTGGTACCGCTGCGCGCGGCGGGAGCTTATATGTTACCTTAGAGCCTTGTTGCCATTGGGGCAGAACCGGACCTTGTGTGCAAAAAATTGTAGCTTGCGGAATTAAAGAAGTAGTCTTGGCCATGCTTGATCCCAATCCTTTGAATAATGGCCGAGGCGCTCAATTTTTGCGGCGTCACGGAATTAGGGTTTTATCCGGGGTTTTAGAGCAAGAGGCCGGCAGGCTCAATGTGGTCTTTATCAAATACATTACCCGCAGGTTGCCTTTTGTGACGGTAAAGGTGGCCCAGAGCTTAGATGGCAAGATTGCCACGAAAACCGGCGATTCCCGTTGGATCAGCTCAATACCCACGCGTAATTTTGCCCACAGATTGCGTAACCAAGTAGATGCAATTTTAGTGGGAGTGAATACGATCATTAAGGATGATCCGTTATTGAGCACGCGCTTAAACGGCTGTCTGCATCCCCACCATCCGCAAAAGATTATTGTCGATACTCGCTTAAGATTACCGCTTGAGGCCCGGATATTTTCTACTCGTTCGCCTGCCCAGGTAATTATCGCCACTACAAGATTTGCCCCGGCAAAAAAAGTAGCCTATTTTCAAAAAAAAGGCGTCCAGGTAATAATAGCGAAAGAAAAAGGCCGCAGGGTTGACCTGGTGGATTTGTTTAAGAAACTCACTCAACAGGAGATTAGTCATATCTTGGTTGAGGGCGGCGGAGAGATTATCGCTTCGGCTTTAGAAAACAGGCTGGTGGACAGGATGATAGTGGTAATTTCCTCCCAAATCATTGGTGGACGAGGGGCCCCGACAGCAGTTGAAGGAGCAGGGATTAGCAGGATCAAGCAGGCGCTGCGGCTCAAAGAGTTGAAATTGCACAGGCTTGGCCCGGACTTAATGTTAGAAGGAAGACCAAGTTAATGTTTACCGGGATCATTGAGCAGTTAGGCACTGTTAAATTTTTAGAAAAAAAAAGCACAATCTACCAGCTGGAGGTTGCGGTTTTTGGCCTGGCTGAAGATACCCGTGCCGGGCAAAGTATTTGTGTTAACGGCGTTTGTTTGACTGCGGTGCGAAGCGAAAAAGGTTTGGTTGTTTTTGAAATAATGCCCGAGACCATTAAACGCAGCAATTTGGGTCGATTGAAATTAGGTGATAAAGTGAATTTGGAGCGGGCGGTAAAAGTTAATGGCCGCCTTGATGGCCACTTAGTCAGCGGCCATATCGATGAAACAGCCCTGGTGAGCAAAAGGCAAGAGCAAGCCGGCGAAGCAGTGCTTAGCGTCAAGGTCTCCACGAGCTTATTGCCTTACATCGTAATTAAGGGTTCGCTGGCAGTGGATGGGGTGAGCTTGACTGTTTCAGCTATACAAGGACAGGAAATTAGCGTTAATTTAATCCCTTACACCTTAAAAAATAGCACCTTAGGAATAAGAAAAATAGGGGATTTAGTGAATATTGAGGCGGATATCCTGGCTAAATATGTCCATAACTACTTATCCCACAATGAGAAATATCAATCCAGCCTTTCCCAATCCTTTCTCAAGGAGCACGGTTTTTGACCCCCTTGAATTTAGCTTGGTTCTATGGTAAAGAAGCGGCCTAGGTGTCTATGACACCGCCACCTTTTACCTGCCTCCATATAATAAGCCGGTAATGGAGCCGGAACACCTGTTTAAATAAGCGGCGCAACTTTGCCGAAGCAAAAAATCCGTTTTTCTAATATGACAAAAAACGGATTTTTGTTGCCCTTACCTTAATAGTATGCTAAAATTATTAACACTATGACCCAGGATTTGGTTTTTCTGGGCCTGCTCAAAGCCGGCCCTAAACACGGATACGAAATCAAAAAGACCATTCAAGAGGAGTTAAGCACCTTTGCCAATCTTGATTCCCAGTCGATTTATTATCCCTTGAGGCGATTGGAGAAAAAGGGTTTAGTTAAGAAGCGTATTGGCCGCAAAGGCAAAAGGCCGGAGAAGTTTATCTACACTATTACTAAAGAAGGGGAAAAGGATTTTGAGAAATTACTAAATGACAATTTTCTTAGTTTTCAAAGGCCGATTTTTAATTTAGACCTTTCACTGTATTTCTTGCCATTAGTCCAGTCCGGACTGGCCGAAAGCCGCCTGCGTTCTAGGCTCCGCGGGATGGCGCACATTATGCGCTGGCTGAAAAGCAGGAAAGCGACCCTGGAAAAGTCAGAACAGCCTTACCATCTATTGGCCATTATCGAACACCAGATTGAGCTGACCAAGGCCGATATCAAGTTTACCCAAAAGCTGATCAAAACCCTAAAAACTCAAATCTAACCTGGTTAGATTTTTCTTGACAGCGCACCTTGATGTTGTATAATATACTAAAATTACTATAGTAAAGTTTTACTATTTAGCAAAGGAGAAATAATGGATATTGCCCAAAGATTTCAAGAATTAGCCGTTAAATATCCTAAAAAAACATTTACCATTTTTAGGGATCAGCCGAGCACTTATCAAGAAACAGCCGCAAAAGTAAATAAGCTGGCCCAGGCCCTGGCTAAACAGGGTATTAAAAAGGGCGATAAAGTCGCAGTATATTTACCCAACTCACCGGAATACTTAATCAGCTATTTAGCGGTATTCAGTTTAGGCGCGGCTTGTGTTCCTTTGGATGTGCGCCTGACCAATGAGGAGCTGCTGGGAGTATTAAACCATTCCGAGAGCGCTATCCTAATTAGCAAACCATTGGAAAATCTTCAATTTTCTGATTTAACCCAAAAAGTGCCGGGTTTAAAAAATATCGTTAGCTGCTTTAGCGAAGCACAAGATAATTTCTTGAGTTTTTTGCAAATTATGCAAGAGCAATCATCGGAAAATCTGAATATCCGGCCTGATGAGCAGGATCTGGCTATTCTTTACTACACCTCCGGCACCACCGGCAAACCTAAGGCGGTAATGTCCAATTATCGCAGCCTGGACAATGCCGCCCAGACCGCGAGATTTATCGGTTTTACTAAACAGACGATGGGCGCTGTCTCAATCTGCGCGCTGCCGCTTTCGCACTTAGGCGGGTTTGTTTATCTGCAGTTTGCCTTGGAGTATGCGATGACTATCGTGTTGTTGCAGGGCTTTATCCCGCTGGAATTCTTGAGAAATGTGGAAAAATATCGAGTTACGTGGTTTCATCTTGTGCCGGCAATGTTTACGGCCTTATTACAATTAAAAGAATTTGAAAAATTCGATTTAACCAGTGCAGAGGGAGTTTGTGTTTTTGGCGCTCCCAGTCACCCTGATCTGATTCAGCGTTTTGGACAATATTGTCCCAATGCTATCCTCTGGCATGGCTGGGGGATGACCGAGACGGCCGCCCCGAATACGGTGACCGACCAGGGGCATATTGATAGTATCGGTAAGGCCCCGCCCTGGTTTGAGGTGAAGATTTTTGACAATGATGACCGGGAATTACCTATAGGCGAAATAGGTGAGATTGTTTGCCGGGGCTGGCCGGTGATGATGGGTTATTACAAGGAGCCGGAAATGACCGCCGAAATTATGCGCGGCGGGTGGTTACATACCGGAGATTTGGGCTGTATTGACCAGGAAGGTTATCTTTATATCCGGGGTCGAAAAAAAGATATGATTATTGTCGGCGGGTTAAATGTCTATTCTCCGGAAGTGGAGCACATCCTTAGCGAGCATCCCCAGGTAAAGGAAGCGGCAGTAGTGGGGGTGCCGGATAAATTAAGAGGAGAGGCGGTCAAGGCGGTAATAGTGCTCAAAGATGGTGCAGAGCTTTCCGATAAAGAAATCAAGGCCTTTTGTCGGGGGCGCCTAATCCATTTTAAAGTGCCGCAGATAATCGAGTTTAGAGATAACTTACCTAAGACCCGTAGCGGAAAAATAGAAAAACAGGCCTTAGCAGCGTGAGAAATTTTGCCATACCCTTTGCCCACACTGTAATTAAGTACAGGGTACTCTTCTTGGTAGTCTGTATCTTAATTTCTTTATTCTTCCTTTATCAAATCAAAGATATGGACTTTCGCACAAATATCGATGATTTTTATCCCCAACGCCATCCCTTTGTCAATGTGCAGAATAAATTGACCGCTATCTTTGGCGGGTTAAATCAGGTCTCCATAGCCATCCAGGTAAAACAAGGCGATATCTTCAATCCCGATACGCTGGCTAAGGTGATTAGGATTACCAATGAATTATATGTAATGGATGGCATCAATACCGGAAGGATTGTTTCCTTATCGGCGCGCAA